>CADANQ010000102.1 GCA_902789365.1 uncultured Eubacteriales bacterium | reverse complement strand
TTCCCTTCCCCGGACTCCGTTCTTCGCCCGGGGGGTTCGCGGGGGGTACGGGTACCCCCCGCGGTATCTGTTCTGTCCGCAGGACTGAACAGATACAATTTTCGATACTCTGGAAACCGGTTTGGCCGATCAGAGACGCGTCATGCCGTTCTGTTTAAAAAACGGTAAGACGCCCGGCAAAGCACGGGCCTCTTCTTCGGAGAATCCGGGCGGCGGAAATAAAAGCTTTCCGCGGAATCACAGCACGCTGCTGCGCTGCGAGAGCAGGGGAACCACCTGCTTCAGTTCATTGATACAATGGGTTTCATCGCTTGCCCGCGCCGCGTTGTCCAGGACAGTCAGGATGTTCTTTTCAATCGTCAGAGATGACTTGCCTGAAAGCTGGGGACTGCCGTCAAGGGCATAGCCGATTTGGGAACAGATATCCCTTGCGGCCGTGCCGTAGGGGGAGGCCTGAACGGCTTTCAGTTTTTCCTTTGCCTGGCTGACAAAACCGTTTGAGGTTTCCCTGAACTGTCTGCGGATCTCTCTCGTGCTCATGTACAGGAGCGCCAGGACGACGAGCGTCAGGACAAGCAATATAATATGGAGAATCAGAACTCTTGCCGAGGTCCATTTCAAAAAGCAGAAAAGGTAAACGGCCCCCGTCTGGAGCAGAAGATGGACCAGGTAAAGGATGAAGGAATTCCGGATAAACAGGTCTCCGGGAATATCCTCGAGCTTCGAGTTCAGGAAAGAAACCCCGACCAGAAGAGCAAACGAAACGCCCAGAATAATCCAGCCGTAGAGAAGCGTCGGCCGGGTCTGAACTGGAGGAAGCAGAACACCGACCAGCAGAGCGATAAAAATACCGACAAAACCGGAAATCAAAAGGGAGAAACTCTTTTTCAATGCATGGTCCTCCTCACAGCTTGCGGCCGCAGCCGGAACAGAAAGCATCGCCGGGAGCAGCCTTTTTGCCGCATCCGGGACAAAAAGCCGCTTTGCCGCCCTGATTTGTTCCGCCGTCCCGGTTTGCTCCGCCGCCCAGAACGGCGCCCGTTGCGGCCTGCAGGGCGTTGATGCCTACCAGAACATTGCCGGCATTGCCGCCCGTGTTTTCCGCGGCGCTCTGGGCGACGTCCATGCCGCGGATCGTTTTGTAAGCGTCCTGACCCATGGCGTTGAGCATCATGCCCTGAAGGCGCAGTCTTTCCGCCTCCTCCGCCATCTTGTTTTTATCCAGTTTCAGCCTTGAAAAGCTGAAATTGTCTGCCTGAAGGCCATAACTGTCAAGAAAAGAATTCAGATCATTCTGAACGATCCGGCTGAAATCGGCGATATGCCGGTCGATTCCCACGACTTCCGCTCCGCTGCTCTGGATATTGGCGGAAAGCGACGACGCGGCGTGAGAAAGGATCTCGGCCTCAAAATAGGACGGCAGTTCGGCCGCGGTGATCCCGGTGCGCCCGTTCCTGAACAATTGCGTCAGGAACCTGCCGCCGTCGTTGATCCGCAGGCGGTAACCGTAATTGAAAAAGACCTTTCTGGGCGTTCCGAGCCCGGGATCTCTTACCTCCACGTTCCCTCCGTATTCGATCTGTTCGCTTATAACGGTACGCACAAAGTAAATCTGGCAGGAAAAGGCGTCCTTGCCACCGGTCGCGATGCTTTGCAGATCCTTCAGAAAGGGATAAAGGGAGGTTTTCAGCTGATATTTGCCCGGATCCCTGAACACCTGGACCAGTTTGCCGTTGTTGACAAATACGGCCTGTTCCCCGGGATTTACGGTGAGGATGCTTTTTGTGTTGAAGTTTTCCTCGGGGTGACGGTAACAAATGTAACCGACCGGGGCGCGGTTTTCAATGACGGTGGCAAGATCCAGTCTTTTCCCCAGGTCCCTCGCTTTTTTGCCGGTTTTCGAAAAAAGACCCATACATATATCTCCTTTCCGTTACAGGGATCAATCGGGCAAAAGCGGCATACGCCGGCAGGAAACGGTCACGGCTGCGAAAGAATCGCGTCGATGTTCTGTTTTTGTTCTCCGATCAGGCGCTGTTTTTCCTCAATCTTGTTCTTTGTGCTTTCAAGCGTGCCGCGGGTTTCCCGGATCCGCTTCTCCAGATCGGCGGCCGCTGACGCCGCGTTCCTGCGGTGCTCGGCGGATTCCTTCTTTTTATACTTAAGGTGAGCGGCTTTTTTGGATCGCAGGGCAAAGAACAAAAGCAGCACGCACAAAACGGTAAATCCGATACCGAGGTAAAGCGTAATGTTTTCCGGCACCTTATCAGCCAGCGCTTTGCGGATATTGCCCGCAAGATCCGGCAAAAACGTGATGCGGAACTGTTCCGGCAGGTATTTGTTCCAAAGATCCCTTGTCCAGGGCAGGAGCACGAACAGGCCGACCGCGAAAACAGCCTGGATCAGGCGGCGGAATCTGTTGAGGAACAGCTTTCCTTTGATCTCCGGGCAGATGTCGACGGCGGCGTTTTTTCTCTTTTCTTCCAGATACGCTTCGTCCTGACTGATCTGGCGCGACATGGCCTGAGAATCCGATTCGAGGGATTTGATCTCCGCCTCAAGGCTTTCGATGGAGTCCCTGTACTTTTTCACTTCGGGAATCCTGCCCAGCTTACGCTCGGCGGCGGAAATCATGTTTTGCATCGAGGCCTTCGATGGATCTTTCGCGAATGTGGTCTTCGCGTTCGCCAGGTGTTTTTTCCCCTGATCGTTTTCCTCGGTAAAGTCCCTGGTTTCAGCGCGCGCAAGATAATACCACGCTTCGGGAGCATAGGCGAATCTGTTGGCGATCTGACTCATCTGCGTGACCACCGCGTCATAATTCCCGAGCATAATCTGGGCCTCCGCGTTTTTGAGCGCTTTTTCCAGCTCGGTGTCGTCGATACGGATGGTTCCTCTCAGTTCGTTCGGATCGATGGGCACGTTGTTCATGCAGCGGCACACAGCGCAATAAAACGAACGCCCGTCACTGCTGAGGGTAATTTTACTGGCGTCATCGTTTCCGCAATTTTCGCAGACATATACTCCGGGCATACGCGACCTCCGTTTGTTTTAATCAGTCGATGCGTAAAGAGCCGTCGTTTTTGCGTTTGATCCGAACAGACAAAAGGACATGGAAAAACTGCTTTCGGGGCTTCGGGGAACAACGCATATCCGAAACGGCTTCCGTCAAACATACTCTATTTCTTATAATACAGTAAAGGTAAATTGTCAAGATTGCCGCGGGCGGAAAGAGGCATAAAAAGCCCGCGGCCTATTCGTTGCACGGCTTATTTCATGCGCGCGGCAAGAGGTTTTCGGATTTTTGCGGCCGTGTTCCCCGCAGAATCTCAACGGACCGCGCAGGCGGTCAGGAGGCATACGTCGTCCGCGCCGGCTTTTTTAAGCGCTTTGGCGCAGGCCTGGGCCGTGTTCCCGGTGGTGCGGACGTCGTCGCACAAAAGGATCTTCATTCCCGTTATGTCGGTTCCGGGCGGGACGGCGAAGGCGTCAAGGACGTTGCTTTTCCTTTTGCGAAAGCTTACGGCGGTCTGGGGACGGGTGTATTTTTTGCGGGCCAGCAGGTCCTCGCGCAGGGGGATGCCAGTCCGCCGGCTGACCTCGGAGGCCAGCAGCGCCGCCTGGTTGACGCCGCGCTCCCTGCGGCGCCTGGGATGGAGCGGGACGGGAAGGAGGCAGTCGAAGTCCCGCTCGATCAGGCTGTCGGCCATCCATTCCCCCAGGAGCGGCAGCGCCTCGTCGGTGCCGCCGAACTTGAGGGAGATGACGAGAGAGCGGGAAGCGGGATGATAGTACAGCGGCGCGAACGCCCGCCGGACATCCTTCATGCCCCCCGCGGCGCAGAAAGCGCAGCCCTTCCTGCTCGCGAAGGAAAGGCAGCGCGGGCAGGCGGCGGCGGGCACCCGCTCCGCTTCCAGTTTTTTAAGACAGCCCGGGCATACGCCCGTCGCGGGATCGGTCCTGCGGCGGTCTCCGCACACCAGGCAGTTGATCCCCCGGGGATAGACCAGGTCTTCGACCCAATGCAGAAAACCCCGCAGGGCTTTCCTGAAATCCATGGCGTGTCCCTCCGTTCCGCGGCAGGGGTCAGGATCTTCCGCGGACTTCCCGCAGGCGTTCCTCCAGGGCTGTGTAGCGCCTGGCCACATGGTCGTTGTTCACCATCTGGGATATAATATCCTCCCGTCCCACCAGCACCACCAGCTTGCGGGCCCGGGTCAGGGCAGTATAGAACAGGTTGCGGGTAAGCAGCATCGCCGGGCCCGGCATCACCGGGATGACCACGCAGGGGAATTCGCTGCCCTGGCTTTTGTGGACGCTGAGGCAGTAGGCCAGGTCCAGGTTCTCCAGAGCCTGGCGGTCGTATTCCGCCCGCCGGCCGTCGTCAAAAAGCACGGACAGGCATTTTTCCTCGGGCATGACCCGTTCGACGATGCCCATGTCCCCGTTGAAGACGCCTTCGCCGTCGTCCCCGGTCTGGTCGTTGGACCAGGCGAGAGTATAATCGTTGTGGGTATGGATCACCTTGTCCCCGGTGCGGAAGACGATGTCCCCGACGGCCAGTTCCCTTTTGGCGCCGCCGGGCGGGTTCAGGGCGTCCTGCAGGATATGGTTGAGGGCGATGACCCCGGTGGGTCCCTTCTTCTGGGGGGACAGCACCTGGATGTCCTGCAGCGGCCGGCCGCTGTTCAGGTAACCCGGAAGCCGCCGGACGCACAGCGCGGTGATGGCGTCGGCGCATTCCTCCGGAAGCGGCCGGCGCTCAAAAAAGAAGTCGCTGCCCTTGCGGTTCAGGACGGGCATGCCGCCGTGATTGATGGCGTGGGCGTTCAGCACGATCATGCTCTGCCCCTCCTGGCGATAGACCTCGGTCAGGCGGACCGAGGGGATGGTATCGCTTGCGAGGATGTCCCCCAGGACGTTGCCGGGGCCCACGGAGGGCAATTGGTCGGCGTCGCCCACCATCACCAGCCGGGCGCCGGGCTTCAGGGCCCGGAGCAGCGAGCGCATCAGGAAAATGTCCACCATGGACATTTCGTCCACGATCACGCAGGAGGCGTCCAGCGGATTTTCCTCGTTCCTTTGGAAGGCCCCCGCCTCGCCGCTGTATTCCAGAAGCCTGTGGATGGTCCGGGCTTCGCGGCCGGTGGCTTCGCTCATCCGTTTGGCCGCCCGGCCCGTGGGCGCCGCCAGAAGGACGTCCCTGCCCATCAGGCCCAGGATGCAGTTGATGATGGTGGTTTTTCCGGTGCCCGGCCCGCCGGTGATGACCAGCATGCCCTCGCTCATCGCTGCCAGCACCGCCTCGCGCTGCCGGGGGGAGAGGTGGATGCCGGCGTTCTCCTCGGCCCTGTCCAATTGCTTTTCGGCCTCCGCGGCGGCGGTTTTGACGGGCCGGGCCGCCGCCTTCAGGCGCATCAGGCGTTCCGCGGTCTCTTTTTCGGCGTAATAATAGCTTTCGAGCATGCAGGCGGTGTCGCCGCCCACCCGGCTCATGACGATCTCCCGGTCGAGAACGACGCTTTTGAGAGGCTCCTCCAGGCTTTCCGGCGTGCAGCGGAGCATATCCGCCGTCTGCCTGATCAGCTGATCCCGGGGCAGATAGGTGTGGCCGGAGAGGGACGCGGCCTCCAGGAGGGCGTATTTGATGGCGGCGCGGCTGCGGAAAACGCTTTTTTCGTCCAGGCCCAGGGTCAGCGCGATGCGGTCGGCCGTGGCGAAGCCCACCCCGTCCACGTCGTCCACCAGGCGGTAGGGGTTTTCCCGAAGCTTTTCTTCGGCCCGGTCGCCGTAGCGTTTGGCGATCTTCAGCGAAAGGGTCAGGGAAATGCCGTAGCTCTGCAGCCAGATCATGGCCTGGCGAAGGCTGTACTGCTCACGGAAGCTTTCATAGATCATGGCGGCGCGCTTTTTGCCGATGCCCCGGACCCTGGTCAGCTTGTCCGGTCCCATGGACAAAACGTCCAGGGTCTCCTCGCCGAAGGTCTCCACCAGCCTGCGGGCGGTGTCCTCCCGTATGCCGCGGATCAGCCCGGAGCCCAGGAAGCGCTCGATGCCCTTGACGCCGCTGGGCGGCTCGATATCGCAGCCGGCGGCCCTGAACTGTTTTCCGTGCTGGGGGTGTTCCGTCCATTCCCCGTGGAAGGTCGCCCTTTCCCCGGCGGCCATGGCGGGAAGCACGCCCACAACGGTGCGCGAGGCGCGGCCCTCCCTGATCTCAAGGACGCTGTAGCCGTTTTCCTCGTTCCTGTAAACGGTGCTTTCGATTGTCCCGGTGATGTCCTGCGGCATGGCGTTATTCGATCCCGGTCACGGTGTAATCCCTGTCCTCCACGGCCCGGATGAGGACGGCGTCGTCCACCGGCGCGGAGAGGGTCACATTCGCGGTGCCCTTTTCGTGGCTTACTTCGGCTTTTTCCACGCCGTCCAGCTTCTCCAGGGCTTTTTTGACGGTCGCCTCGCAGTGCTCGCACATCATGCCTTCGATTTTCAGGGTCTTTGTCATGTTCTTTCCTTCCTTTCCGTTGCGTTCGCTCCATTCGGGGAGGAGCGGCCCGTTTTCCGGGACCGCGGCGCGGGCGGCGCGCCGGTCCCGGGAGGGATCATGGATTTTTTTGAAATTCAGCCGCAGCGCGTTGGTGACCACGCAGAAGCTGGAAAGGCTCATGGCGGCGGCCCCGAGCATCGGGTTCATGGTGATTCCGAGGGGAATGTATACCCCCGCCGCCGCGGGGATCAGCAGGCAGTTGTAGACAAGCGCCCAGAACAGGTTTTCCCTGATGTTTTTATAGGCCGCCCGGCTCAGGCGCACGGCGGCGGCCACGTCGCTGAGGTTGCTCTTCATCACCACTACGTCGGCGGCGTCGATGGCCACGTCGGTTCCCGCGCCGACGGCGACGCCGATGTCCGCCGTCGTCAGCGCCGGGGCGTCGTTGATGCCGTCGCCCACCATGGCGACCTTGCCGAAACGCTTAAGCTCTTCCGCCACCCGCGCCTTGTCCCCGGGCAGGACGCCGGCGATCACCTCGTCCACCCCGGCGGCTTTGCCCACGGCCCGGGCGGTGCGCGCGTTGTCGCCGGTGAGCAGGACGGTGCGGATGCCCATGTTCTTCAACTGCCGGATGGCGTCGGCGCTGTCGGGACGGATGGTGTCCGCCGCGGCGACGAGGCCCAGAAGACGCCCGCCGGAGGCGAAGGCCAGGGGCGTCGCGCCTTCGTCCGCCATTTTTTCCGCCGCCGTCCTGATCTCGCCGGGCAGGGGCACGACGGACGAAATAAAGGATACGCTCCCCGCCAGGGCGGTCTTTCCGCCGATTTTTGCCCGGATGCCGCTGCCGGGAAGCGCCTCGAAATCAGATACGGCTTCCGCCGTAAGGCCGCGCTTTTCCGCCAGGGCGCATACCGCCCGGGCCAGGGGATGCTCGCTCCTGCGCTCCAGGGCATACGCTGTCCGGAGCAGTTCCTCCTCCGTCACGCCCGAAACGGGCAGGATGTCGGACGCCGTCATTTCGCCGCTGGTGACGGTGCCGGTCTTGTCCAGCACGCAGATGCCGATGTTCCCGGTCTCCTGCAGGGCCGCGGCGGTCTTGAACAGGATGCCGTTCCTTGCGCCGACGCCGCTGCCGACCATGATGGCCACGGGGGTCGCAAGGCCCAGGGCGCAGGGACAGGAGACCACCAGCACGGTGATGGCCCGGGCCAGGGCGAAGCCCGCCTGGCCCCTGATAAGCATCCACACGGCGAAGGTGACCAGGCTGACGCCGATGACCGCGGGGACGAATACCGCGCTGATGCGGTCGGCAAGCTTCGCCACCGGCGCCTTTGTGGCGGCGGCGTCGCTGACCATGCGGATGATCTGGCTCAGGGCGGTGTCCTCGCCCACCCGGGTGGCCCGGCACACAAGGTATCCGGTCTGGTTCAGCGTGGCGGCGCTGACCGTGCTGCCCGGCGTTTTGTCCGCCGGCACGCTTTCGCCCGTCAGGGCGGATTCGTTCACCGCGCCGAAGCCCTCGGTGACGACGCCGTCCACCGGGATCTGCTCCCCGGGACGCACCGCGAACAGGTCCCCGGGACGCACTTCCGAGACCGGAACGGCGACTTCCTTCCCGTCCCTCAGGAGCACCGCCGTCCGGGGGGCGAGCTTCATCAGGCCCTTCAGGGCGTCGGTGGTGCGGCCCTTGGCCCGGGCTTCCAGCATTTTGCCCACGGTGATCAGCGCCAGGATCATCGCCGAGGATTCAAAATAAAATTCCTCCATCAGGGCCATGGCGCCTGCGTGGTCCCCGTCCGATACGCGCCGGGTGATCAGGAAAAGGATGACCGTGGAATAAACGAAGCCCGCCGCGCTGCCCAGGGCGATCAGCGAATCCATGTTGGGGGAGCGCCGCCACAGGCTTTTGAAGCCGGAGGTAAAGAAACGGCGGTTGATGATCATCACCGCGGCGCACAAAAGAAGCTCCAGGAGCCCCAGGGCCGCGCAGTTGCCGTCAAAAAAAGCCGGCAGGGGCCAGGAAAACATCATATGCCCCATGGATACGTACATCAGGACCAAAAGGAACCCCAGGGACAGCGCCAGACGTTTTTTAAGCCGCGGCGTTTCCCTGTCCCGCAGGGCTTCCTCCTCCTCCTTCAGCCGGTCGGAAGGGTTCCGGGCGCTGTCCGCGCCCCTGAGGGACGCCCCGTAGCCGGCGTTTTCCACCGCGCGGATGATCTCCCCGGCCGGCGCGGTGCCCTCCACGCCAAGGGAATTGGTCAGGAGGCTGACCGAGCAGGACGTGACGCCAGGCACGGCGCTCACCGCTTTTTCCACCCGCGCCTGGCAGGCGGCGCAGCTCATTCCCGTTACTGTGTACTGTTCCATGGTTTGTCACCTTGTGTTTCTTATCGCTTACGGATTTTTATCGCCCTGAGGCGTCATTTCATCAGCTTCCGGAGGGTATCCACCAGCTCCTCCACCGCGCCTTCCCGTCCGCCGCGGATGTCCCCGGCCACACAGGTGCGGATATGGCTTGATACCAGCTCCCTGTTGAAGGCGTTGAGGGCCTGGGCCGCCGCCGCGGACTGGGTAAGGATGTCGGGACAGTAGGCGTTTTCCTCCACCATGCGCCTGATCCCCCGGATCTGCCCCTCGATGCGGCTGAGGCGGTTGAGAAGGTCCCTGTATTCTTTTTCGGGCCGAAGTTTGACCCGGCCCGCGCATCCGCATTCCGTGACCGGCAGATCGGTGTCCATGTCCTGTCCCTCCCGATTGATTCATATGGGCTGATTATATACCCCAGGGGGGTATATGTCAAGGCCATGGGACGCTGGGGGATAAGAAAAAAATAAAAGCCCTTGTTTCGCGGATATTCCGGGAAACAGGGAAATATGCTATGATTATCCCACGGAGTTTTTTTCTGCCTTCAACTGTGCTCAGGCATGATGACAGCCGCCCCTTCTCAAATTCGACTCTCTTATCAGGAAAGGAAAAAATGATTACGGATTCTTTCGATCCGCTCAGCGGGGCGGTCGTCACCCCTGCGGCTTTATTCGGGGAAAGGAAAAATATCTGCGATATCGCGATCGCGACGTTTTCCAGGGAGATCTGGCCGGCCGTTCTCGGGCGTTATCCCAACGAACAGATCGGGGAGATTACGGGCGCGAACAGGGTCAAGCCCCTTCATCTTCTGACGGTCGGGAAGATGAAGGCCGTTTTCTACCTTTCCGAGATCGGCTCCGCCCTCGCATCCACCGACGTGATCGAGGTCAACTGGAAAACCGGCGCCGACAGGTTCATTATGTTCGGCTCGGCCGGGGCGCTGGACAGGGAAGCGACGAAAGGAAAATACGTTATCCCCACGGCGGCGTACCGTGACGAGGGAATGTCCTATCATTACGCGCCTCCGGCGGATTATATAGCCGTTCCCGGGGCGGAGCTTCTTTCGCGTATTTTCGGCGCCCGCCGGATTCCTTATGTCACGGGAAAGGTGTGGACCACGGACGCCGTCTATATGGAAACGCGGGAAAAGGTCAGGCGGCGCAAGGCCGAGGGCTGCGTCGCCGTCGAAATGGAGCTGGCGGGCGTTCAGGCCGTATGCGATTATTACGGTTTCGAACTGTACGATTTTCTTGTGACCGGCGACGTGGTGGACACGCCGGCGTACACTCCGGAGGGGCTTTCGGAGGCCAATCATTCCCCGGACAAGTTTGACATCGCGCTTCTGATCGCCGAAAGCCTTTGCGGACGGCGGCCGCGGAAATGATTCGAACGCGCGTCCTATGGGTTTGTAAGGACGGAAGGAGAGGGATGAGCATGCCTGGCAAAATCGGATTGATTGCCCTGGAGTCGGCGAAAAAGATGGGTTCGCGGATCGACCGCATTCTTTCGGAGTGGAGGAACGGGGAACACTTCCTGATTACGCCGGAATGTCCGCGTTTCAGCAGCGGCGAAGGGAAATGCGTACTGGTATCTGTTCAGTCCTGCGGACAGAACAGATACCGCGGGGGGTACCCGTACCCCCCGCGAACCCCCCGGGCGAAGAACGGAGTCCGGGGAAGGGAAA
>CADANQ010000101.1 GCA_902789365.1 uncultured Eubacteriales bacterium | reverse complement strand
CATGCCGCTGAAGCGGATCTTAATCGGAGGGAGATCCCTCCGATACCTCCCCGCTGCTGCCATACGTTTGTTCTCCTTCACACACGACTGAACAGTTACTCTCCCTCTTTCCAGCAGACGTTTGTCCTTCCGTCCCCGGACAGGACCCCGCGCCGCATTTCATCCCCGCAAAAAGGGCACCGCATTTTCCGTCCTCCTTTTGAATATCGTTCCGAAAGCCTCCCCCGTTTTTATTCCGGAGAGCGGCTGTATGTCAATCATACACCGGGCGCGCCGGGATGTAAAGTTTCCGCCCCTGTGTGCGCAAGTCCCTTGCCCTACTTGAAAAGCAATGCCCGGCGCAATATAATAGGTAATATACAGCATTTCAAGGAGTCCGGAAGCATGGAGTTTCTGAAGGAGGACGCGCCGCGGCTTCTGTCCCTGGCCATCGACATCGGCGAGGGCATCCTGCGCGCGGGGGGCGAGGTGGACCGGGTGGAGTCCACCATCAGCCTCATCATGACCGCCTGCGGCGCCGCTCGGGTGGACCTGTTCGTCATCCCCTCGTCCATCGTCGTGACGGCCGAAAGCCCCTCCTGGGGCATTCTCACCCAGTCGCGGGCCGTGGGGTCCTCCCATGTGGACCTGAAAAAGCTGTCGATGTACAACCAGCTGTCCCGGGAGATCTGCGCCTGTCCCATGTCCCTTGAAAGCATGAACGAAAGGATCGCCGCCATCCGGAACACCCCCGAACCCGCTCGTCTTCGCATCCTGGCGGACTGGAGCCTGGCGGCGGCCTCCTTCTGCCTGTTGTTCGGCGGCGGTCCTGCGGACGCCCTGGTCTCCGGGGTGCTTTGCGCGGCGCTGCACCTGGTGCATTCCTTCCTCAAACGCATCCGCCTGAACGATTATTACGCCGTGATCCTCGCCTCGGCGCTGGGCGGCGCGCTGATCTGGATTCCCGCCCGGGCGGGGCTTTCCTCCTCGTCCATCGCCATGGGCTGCGTCATGCTGTTCGTCCCCGGCATCGCGCTGACCAATTCCATCCGGGACATGTTCAGCGGCGACCTGATTTCGGGCCTTCTCAGGTTTGCGGAAAGCGCCCTTTTGAGCCTGGTCATTGCCTTCGGCTTTGCCTTTACCGCCTCATCCGGCGGCGAATGGCTGACGCCCTCGGCGTTTGTCGCCCTTCCCGCGGCGTTTTTCGGGTCCTTTTCCTTCGCCCGCCTGTTCGGCCTGGACATGCCCGATTCCCTCATCGCGGGCCTCACCGGCCTGTTTGGCTGGGGACTGGTGATCCTGGCTGAGGCATGGAACATGACCACCTTTGCGGTCTTTTTTCTCGGCAGCGCGGGCGTCACCCTCGCGTCCGAGATCCTGTGCCGCGTCCGGCGGTGCCCGGTCACGGTTTTCCTGGTCACCGGGATCATCCCGATGGTCCCCGGGGGCCTTTTGTACCTGACCATGCGGGCGGGTGTTTCCGGCGACTGGTCCCTGTTCAGTTTCCTCGGCCTGGAGGCCACCCTGACCGCCGCGGCCATCGCCGCCGGGATCATCGCCGTCACCGCGCTCGCCGACGTCTGGTACGGCATCCGCAGGAACGCCCGCGGCGCGTAAAACCCTCCGCCCTGAAGACGGGGCCGTCAAAGGCCGCCGCTTTCCCTGTTTCCGGGCCGCCGAACCCGTATATTTTTTCAGATTCCGACAGAACCTTTCGGAGGTACGCCATGAAAAAACCGATTTCCGTTATGCTCACGCTCGTCCTTCTCTGCCTGCCCGTCTCCCAGGCCGCCGGAGGCATTCAGGTGGATGATTATGTGGATGTCCTTCAGGGCGGAAGAACGCCCGCGGGCGATAAAGATCCTGCGGAAAGCGCCCCGACCGGCAGCGCCTCCGTGGAAGAGCTCATCAAAGCCGTTCAGGGCGGGGAATCTCCCGAGCCGGTTGTCCCGGACGATGCCCCTGCCCGGGAGGTTCCGGACGCCGAGATATCCCACACCGCCCGGGTTTACCTGGGAACGCTTCTTTCCCCCGAAGAACTGAAGGTCTGGCATGTTTCCACATGGGAGGACGTACCCTTTGTTTCGGTCACGGATTACCTGGAGCTCTGCCTGGCCCTGGGTGACGAGAGCGATTACACCCTCAGGTCCCATATGCCAGCGAAAAACAGAATCACCCTCAAATGCGGCGACGGCTCCGCGGTTTTTGACGCCGACAAAAACACGGTTTCTCTCTCGGACCCCGAGGATTTCATGGGCTATATGAACCTCGTCGGCGCCTCGTCCAACGACGTCATGCAGTTTTCCGACAAGCATAACAGCACCTACCGCCCCGGAAGTGAATTCGCGGTCCGCTTTGAGGATTACGACCTGGAGCTGGTCCCCGCCGGCGGCGACATCCTGATCCCCTTCCAGGCGGCGGAGGTCCTGTTCGGCGAAAACATGACCGGCTACGCCTTTATTTACAACGGGCAGGATTTTTATGACGTCAGTTACCTGGGCGATTCCAATTCCTACGCCTACGGTTCCGAGAATCCCAGTCCCTACCAGGACGCCCTTTATTCCGGCCCCTTCGCCGACAGGGAGAGCCTCACGCCCTCCTACAGCCGCTATTACCTCGGTACCCTCTCCATGATGATGGACCTGCTCCACGGCCGCAGCAGCGAGACCGGCTACACTTCGATGATGGAATACATTAAAAGCGTCCGTCTCGATCCCCTGATCCTCTCCCTGGACGCCGGCGATATCCGTTCCGGTGTGGACAAACTGCTGAATATCTTTTTCGACACCTCCCACGACGGCTACACCGGCGACAGCAGTGTCTTTGATACCAAGGCCACCCTGCTGTTCATCCGGGACACCCATGAGGAAAACCTGGATTCCGCCGTCGCCTCCCTCAGGGACGGCGCCGTCTACCCCGCCGGCATGGAAGAAGAAGAGGAAGAGGACGAAAAATGGGACGGCGTCCTCCGCAATGATTCCGACGTGGAAGACCTGACCCGCTGGGTCCTGGGCGACGATTATTACCGCTGGTACGGCCCCGCCAACCAGATGATGATGAAATGGACCTGCCTGATGGACTGGCTCTGTCCCGAGAACGTCGCCGGCAACAGCCTGCAGATCCGCGGGAACACCGCCATCATCACCTTCGATGCCTTCCGGTCCGACGATTCCACGTCGTCCTTCTATTACCTGGCCCTGCCCACCGAGGAAGACTGGGAATACGATACCTTCGGCTTCTTCTACAGCTGCTTCGAGATCATCTCCCGCACCCCCGAGGTGACCCGCGTGGTCTTCGACCTGAGCAACAACGGCGGCGGGGACGCCCAGTCCCTCTGCCAGCTGCTGGGCTTCCTCACCCCCGACGGCGAGGTCAACATCACCTACATGAACACCTACACCGGCGCCTACAACAGCGACTGGTTCCATGTGGACACCAACCTGGACGGCGTTATGGACGACCGCGACGGCTGGGGCGGGCAGTACGATTTCTATATCGTCACCTCCCCCTCCACCTATTCCTGCGGCAACGCCTTTGCCTTCTACGCCGCCAAACAGGGCCTGGCGAAGGTCATCGGCAGGCAGCCCGGCGGCGGGGACTGCGTCATCAACCTGTGGTATGACGCCATCGGCCTGATTTCCAGCTATTCCGGCAACCTGAAGCTGGGCGTCAAGGAGAACGGCCAGTTCGTATCCGCCGAAGGAACGGTGCCGATGACCGCCGAATGGGGCACCGGCACCTTTGCCCTGGACGCCCCCTGGTATTCCCCCGAGGGCATCGTTGATTTCATCGACCGCCTGGAGGCCGGCGAAGCGGACGACGCCGCCTGATTGCTTATTGTCATATCACAGAAGATTTCTATTTCAGGTCCGCGCCTCCGAGGACCGTATAGCCCGTTTCCCCGACCAGGGAAAACTCCACCCGTCCGATCCGGGCCTCAAACGGGACAAGCCGCCTCCGCATTTCCCTGCAAACGGTTTCCGGATCCGCGGGCGGCGCGGCAATGAGCGTGGTATGCGGGAACCAGCCGTCCCCTCCGGTCCATTGGTCCAGCTCCCGCCCGTATTTTTCGGCGATCCCCCGGTGCATCGCGGAAAGATGCGGGTTGTCCTCCGGCTGCGCGAAGATCACGCCGCTCAGGGGGAAATAACCGACGCGCTCATACCGCACCGTAAACGCGGGGAACGCCTTCAGTATGTCCCCGCAGCCCCTGACGAACGCGTCATGCTCTTCCGGGAGATATGTGGCAAGGGTAATGTGCCCGTACAGGGGCGGCAGGGCGGAACCGCCCGGAAAGACCGCGTCGCGGAGGGAAGCAAGCCTTTCGTTGGCTTCTTCATCAAGCTTTGCTATGACGCACAGCACGTTTGTCGCCTCCCTCCGTCAAAATCCCCGTCCCTGCCGAACGCGTTTGTTTTACTCGTCATAATCCAGGTACGCCCCTTCCATGGGCGGCGCGGCGTGCTCCGAAAACAGGCGGAGGACGCCCCTTTTATATTTTCGTTCCCTCGGCTTCCAGCGTTTTTTCCTTTCAAGCAGGATGGCATCGATTTCCGGCGGCGTTTTTTTCTCGCCCCGGACGCCCACAATATCCAGAACCCTGTTTTCCACGTCAAGCAGGATCAGGTCCCCCTCCTCCACCAGGGCGATGGGGCCGCCGGAAAACGCCTCGGGGCTGCAGTGGCCGATGGCGGGACCGGTGGAAGCGCCGGAAAAACGGCCGTCGGTGATCAGGGCGATGGATTTTCCCAGCTCCCTGTCGCTGCTGATGGCCTCGGTGGTATAGAACATTTCCGGCATGCCCGCGGCGCGGGGGCCCTCATAGCGGATGATCACCGCGTCCCCCGGCCGCACCCGGTGATGAAGAACGGCGTCGATGGCCTCCTCCTCGCTGTCAAAGGGCCGGGCCCTGAGGACGGCGGAGAACATTTCCCGGGGGCAGGCAGTGTGCTTGATCACCGCGCCCAGCGGAGCCAGGCTGCCGCGCAGCACGGCCACCGATCCGTTTTCCCCCAGAGGCGCGCCGAAGGGGCGGATGATATCCGTTTGCTCCCCGGTGCAGGCGGTCAAAGGCGTCCGCGTCCAGGCGCAGGCCGGCCTCATGGGCAATGGCCGGGAGGTGCAGAAGACAGTTGGTGGATCCCGATACGGCGGCGTGCACCAGAATGGCGTTTTCAAAGCTTCCCATGGTCAGGATGTCCTTCGGGCGCAGCCCCTTTTCCGCCAGCGCCACCGCCTGCGCGCCCGCGCGGCGGGCGTATTCGATGATGTCGTCCCCCGCCGCCGGCAGCAGAGCGCTGCCCGGCAGCGCCAGCCCGAGGGCCTCGGCCATGATCTGCATCGTGCAGGCGGTGCCGATAAAGGAGCAGGCCCCGCAGGAAGGGCAGGCGTTCTCCATGGCCCAGGCCAGCTTATCCTCCCCGATCTCCCCCCGCTCGAACTGGGCGGCGTACTTCCCCAGCTGCTCGAGGGTCAATAGCTCTTCCCCCGCGCACATGACGCCCCCCGGAAGAACCAGGCCGGGGGCGTTCACCCTCAGCATCCCCATCAGGTTCCCGGGCAGTCCCTTGTCGCAGCCGGAAATACGAAGGTACTCTCGATCATGATCTGGGGCTTTTCAAGGTCCTCCCGCGTCCATCCCGTGCCCAGGCGAAGCGGGTCCATTTCCGGGGATTTTTCCCGCGCTTTGCGGCTGATCCTCTCCATCCGTTCCTCCTTACGCGTGCGCATAGCGGATATTCAAAAAACAGCGCCGACACCCACAGGCATCGGCGCTGTTCGTTATTCGCGTCAGATGAGTTCGATGATCACGCGCTCGGCCGCGTCGCCGCGACGGGGGCCCAGCTTGTAGATCCGGCAATAGCCGCCGGCGCAGCCCTTCTCCTGGTTGCGGGCACGGTACTTGGGGCCGTACTCACGGAAGAGCTTCTCCACCACGGGATGCTTGTTGTCCTTGGTGCGCTCGCGGTATTCCTTCTTGTTCTCGTCCTCCAGCTTGGCTTCCTTGATTTCATACAGGTAAGCCATCATCAGGCGGCGGGCATGCAGCTTTTCGGGCAGGTCGTTGGTGAAGGTCTGCTTGACGATCTGCTGCTTGTCGTTATTGAATTCCTTCTCCACATCGACCGTCTTGTCATAGGTCTTGATGGCGAGGGTGATCATTTTATCGACGATGGCGCGCACTTCCTTGGCCTTCGCTTCGGTGGTCTCGATACGGCCGTACCAAAGGAGGTTGGTGGTCAGGTTGCGGAGCATCGCTTTGCGCTGGCTCGCTGTACGTCCCAGCTTACGCTCAGTTGCCATGGGGAAATTCCTCCTATCACTCTTCGGTGGGACGCAGCCCCAGGCCCAGGGCCTGCAGCTTCTGTTCCACTTCTTCCAAGCTCTTCTTGCCCAGGTTGCGGACCTTCATCATGTCCTCCTGGTTGCGCTGAACCAGTTCGGCCACGGTGTTGATGCCGGCACGCTTCAGGCAGTTGTAGGCGCGGACGGACAGATCCAGATCCTCGATGGTCATTTCCATGACCTTGTCCTTCTTGTCGTCCTCGGGCTCCACGCTGCTTGCGGGCATTGTTTGATCGTTCAGACCTGTGAACAGGGACAGCTGTTCCGTCAGGATGCGCGCCGCCTGGGAAATCGCTTCGTCAGGCTGGACACTGCCGTCGGTCCATACTTCCAGGGTCAGTCTGTCATAGTCCGTCGCCTGGCCCACGCGGGTGTCCTCGATCTCGTAATTGACCTTGCGGATCGGGGTGTAGATGGAGTCGATCGGGATGGTGCCGATAGGCATCGACGCGTTTTTATTCTTGTCGGAAGATACATATCCGCGGCCATGATCCATGGTCATCTGGATGTGCAGCTGCGCGCCGGCGCTGAGCGTGGCGATGTGCAGATCGGTATTGATGATCTCCACCTCGTCGTCCACCTTGATATCGCCGGCCGTCACTTCACAGGGCCCCACCGCGTTGATCTCAGCACGCTTGCCGTCTTCGCTGTACAGCTTGACGGAAAGGTTCTTCAGGTTGAGGATCAGTTCCGTCACGTCTTCCTTGACGCCGGGGACGGTGGAAAATTCATGCTGCACGCCGTCGATCTGAACACTGGTCACCGCGGCCCCGGGCAGGCTGTTGATCAGAACCCTGCGCAGGGAATTGCCCAGGGTGTGGCCGAATCCCCGTTCCAGGGGCTCGATCACAAAGCAGCCGTAAGTGCCGTCTTCCGCCAGTTTTGTGCAGTCGATGTGCGCTTTTTGCATTTCTTGGATCACGATTTATCCTCCTATCAGGTCCCTCGGGTTGATTGTGCTCATCAAAAACGAAGGGAACGTTAACGGGAGTAGAACTCGACGATCATGTTCTCCTGCACCTGCAGGTCGATATCCTCCCTGGCGGGAAGCTCGTTGACGGTGCCCTTGAGGTTGGCGGCGTCAAAGGAGAGCCACTTGGGGAGCACGTTGGTGGTGCCTTCACGCAGGACCTTGAACATTTCCATTTCGGCGCTGCGCTGACGCAGGGTAATCACGTCGCCCACCTTGGTCTGGTAAGAGGGGATATCCACCTTCTTGCCGTTGACGCGGATGTGGCCGTGAACCACGATCTGACGGGCCATGCGGCGGGTCTTGGCCAGGCCGAGACGGTACACCACGTTGTCCAGGCGCATTTCCAGCAGGCGGAGCATGTTTTCGCCGGTGGTGCCGCTTTCCATTTTGGAGGCGTTTTCAAAGTACTTGCGGAACTGCTTTTCCAGAATGCCGTAGACGAACTTGACCTTCTGCTTTTCCTGCAGCTGGGTTCCGTATTCAGACACCTTGCGGCGGCGGTTTCCGCCGGGGGTGCGCTTGGTGGTATCTTTTTTGCCGTATCCCATCACGGCGGGGGAAATGCCAAAGGTGCGGCACTTCTTGGCGATGGGCTCTTTATTGATTGCCATTTATCCTGTCCTCCTTCAATTACACGCGGCGGCGCTTGGGCGGACGGCATCCGTTGTGGGGGATGGGGGTCACGTCCTTGATCATGGTCACGTCCAGGCCCGCGGTCTGCAGGGCGCGGATGGCGGCTTCACGGCCGGAGCCGGGGCCTTTGACCAGCACGTCAACGCTCCTGAGCCCGAATTCCGCGGTCGCCTTGGCGGCGGCTTCGGCAGCCATCTGGGCAGCAAAGGGCGTGGACTTCTTGTTGCCGCGGAAACCCATGCCGCCGGCGCTGGCCCAGGACAGGGCGTTGCCGTTGACATCGGTGATGGTAACGATGGTATTGTTGAAAGAAGAACTGATGTGCACCACGCCATGTTCGACAAGCTTCTTTTCACGGCGCTTGCGGCTGACCTTCTTAAGTGCTTTCTTGGGTGCCATTTATATCCCTCCGAACCCCGATCGGGGTAATTTAGGTCCTTGCATGGACGAAAGAAGAATCCTTATCCTGCCGCCTTAAGCGGCCGGGGATCACTTTTTCTTATTGCCCACGATGCGCTTGGGGCCCTTGCGGGTACGCGCGTTGTTCTTGGTGTTCTGTCCGCGGACGGGCAGGTTGCGGCGATGACGCACGCCGCGGTAGCTGCCGATTTCCACCAGACGCTTGATGTTCAGGGACACCTCGCGGCGAAGGTCGCCCTCCACCCTCAGGTGATGCTCGATATACTCACGCAGCTTGCTGATCTCGTCTTCGTTGAGATCCTTCACGCGGGTGTCGGGATTGATTTCAGTCTCGGCGAGGATCTGCTTGGCCACAGCGGGGCCAATGCCGTAAATGTACCTCAAACCAGCCTCGACGCGCTTTTCTCTGGGCAGATCGACGCCTGCAATACGTGCCATGTGTTGGTTACACCTCCAGTAATTTCAGGGGCGGAAGACGAACGCGGTCCGCGCGGCGCAGAAACGCGCGGCCTTACATCCTTTTCCGCCATCTCAAGCAAGGTGCGATACAACCCTGTACACACCTTGACCCGCCTTTTCATCAGGCGGGTTCTTGGGTACCATATATGAACAGTCCCTGCGGTCCCAAGGGGAGACTTGGGCAGCCGCCCGCAAAGGACGGTCATAACGAATGGAAGCGGCCCGGTTGGCGGGCCGCTATGCCTCAGCCCTGGCGCTGCTTATGCTTCGGGTTCTCGCAAATGACCATGACGCGGCCTTTGCGCTTGATAACCTTGCACTTTTCGCAGATGGGCTTCACGCTCGGACGGACCTTCATTTTGACATTCACTCCTTCAAAACCCGCTTGATACGGGGGTCATTGTGCCCCCTTGGCGGGAGCGGATGAGCGGAGGAACGGGTCAATTCCCCCGCCTGTACCGGCGCGCGAACGCCGGAAGAAAGGCTTTTTGGGCCTTGATCTTCAGTTCTTGGACCGCCAGGTAATGCGGCCGCGGGTCAGGTCGTAGGGAGAAAGCTCGATCGTCACCTTGTCCCCGGGATAAATGCGGATAAAATTCATGCGCATCTTTCCGGAAATATGAGCCATGATCCGGTGACCGTTCGGAAGCTCCACCTGGAACATGGCGTTGGGGAGCGCCTCGATCACCTTGCCTTCCATTTCAATTACATCATCCTTGGACAATCGGTTTTTCCCTCCCTGAATCTGTACGTTCGGCCCCGGCGAGTTTTTCGCGGATGGGCCAAATCAAAGTGCGCAAATCGCTGTCCTTCAGCGTTCCGGCGCGGTATTTTTCCGCCGCCTCCGGGAACGCGCACGGCAGCGCCCGCACGTGCCTGCGCCGTTTTTTCTTCATCCGGTCCAGCTTCCGGGTATCCCCGTCGGCCACCATCACAAAATCGGCGTCCACCAGATATAATACCACAAATACCCGGCCTTTGTCACGCCCTTTTTGCGAAATTACAGCGCTTCCTTCAAAAATTTCCGGCTTCATTTTGTGCATGGCCCCTCTCCCGCGCCCCGCTTCGGGGCCGCGAAGGCCGGGGCTCCCTTTCCGTCCGAATCTGAGAAACGCCTCCGAAAGGGCGTCCTCTCACGCTGTCCGGGCGCCGGTGCGTTCGGGACCGTCTTCAGTCCTTCATCCCCAGGGCCTTGTGGACCTCGGCGTGGTTCTCTTCCAGGGTATGGTCGTCGCACAGGATATCCTTGACCAGGTCCCTTTCCCTGTAGTAGGCGATCAGGGGCTCGGTCTGCTCCACGTACACCCTCAGGCGGTTCTCCACCGTTTCGGGCGCGTCGTCCTTGCGCTGGATCAGCTTTTCGCCGCAGGCGGGGCACAGGTCGGACCCGTTCAGCAGGCTGACGTGGGTGGTCAGGCCGCATTTAGGGCACACGCGGCGGCCGGAGAGCCGCTCGATGATGGCGTTGTCCGACAGGACGAAGTTCAATACCGCGTCGATCCGGGCAAAGCTTCCCAGCGCCTCAGCCTGAGGCACGGTGCGGGGGAAGCCGTCCAGGATGTAGCCGCCCGCGCAGTCGGGGGCCTGCAAGCGCTCCTTGACGATGTCGATGACAACCTCGTCGGGCACCAGTTCGCCGCGTTCGATGCACGCCTTGGCCTTCAGGCCGGTGGGCGTCCCCTCGCGGATGGCCGCGCGGAGAATCTCGCCGGTGGAAATCTGGGGAATGTTCATTTCCTGCGTCAGTTTTTGCGCGTGGGTCCCTTTGCCGGCACCCGGAGGTCCAAAACAATTTCAAGGCCCGTGCAAAAAATTTTCGCGTTCCTCCACGCTCCCGGCGGAGGCTGCGCGCTCCTTTCCCGCCCCGAATGCCGGGAAGGGAACCGGGAGTTTGACAGCTAAGAGAAAATTAGAGTCCTGAGAAGCGCGATATAGCGTTATTTTTTTGTCAAGTTTTTATGTTTTGTTATTGCACATTGTCTCACATTGTGTTATAATTAGATAGTCCATTTTGAATTGGAGGGACACTTATGAGACTGCAGATCAGCAAAACAAAGAACGCGGAATCTTTCTATGTGGTTCGTTCTGTATATGAAAAGGGCAAACGGACCAATATAATATATGAAAAACTCGGCACTCTCCCACAAGTCAAAGAAAAAGCCGGATCTCAGGACCCGTATGAGTGGGCAAGGGCATATGTTGCCGAGCTGAATCGTAAAGAGAAAGAATCTTTTGAGCCAACGCTAATGGTTCCGTTTTCTCCGGACGCGGATCTGGATTCAAACAGCCGTGTCAAATACAAATCCGGGCACCTGTTTCTGCAGAAGCTGTTTTACCAGCTGGGATGGAACCGCATTTCCGGGATGGTCAAAGCCGGAGGAGACAGCGAGATCCCCCTGAACACGATCCTCCAGATGCTTTTATACACTCGTATCCTCTATCCAAGGTCAAAAAAGGCCAGTTGGGAACTGTACGAAGACTTTCTTCCCGCGGCACGGGCTGAAAAAGTCCAGCTGCATCAGGTATACAGGGCACTGGATCTCATCGCGGAAAACAGCGATAAGATCCAGGAGTTCGTATACAAGAGCACCGAAAGCCATTGCAAGCGGAATACGGAAGTTCTCTATTATGACTGCACGAACTTCTTCTTTGAGATCGAGAACGAGGATGACTTCCGCAAATACGGGCACAGCAAAGAGAACCGGCCCAATCCCATCGTCCAGATGGGGATGTTTATCGACGGGGACGGAATCCCACTGGCCGTAACGGTTTTTCCGGGTAACCGGAACGAACAAGCATCTCTCAAGCCTCTGGAGCAGAAGATCCTGAAGGATTTTGAACTGAGCAAGTTCATTGTCTGCACCGACGCCGGGCTTGCCTCCAGGGAGAACCGTCTTTTCAATTCACATCCGGACCGCAGATATGTGGTGACGCAATCCTTAAAGACCTTGCCGGAACCCGTCAGGGAATGGGCGTTGGAGAAAAAGGGCTGGTTCCTGGAAGGCGACAGGAAAAGAAAAACTTACGATCTGGGGAGCATTGACGACGAAGCCTTCCGCGATAGGATATTTTATAAGGAACAGGTCGTGACCATCGCCGGAATTGTGCAGCGGCTCGTCGTGACCTATTCCATCAAGGCAAGGGATTACCAGAGGAATGTCCGTCAGCGCCAGATCGACCGGGCAGTCAAAACCGTCAACGTCAAGCCGCAGGAAATGGAGCATAACCGCCAGACAGATTACAAGCGCCTGATCCAGATGAGCTTCCTGACCGAAGACGGTGAGGTGTGCTCCGTAAAGCAGCTGCGGGTGGATACCGATACCATCGCCAAAGAGGAAATGTATGACGGGTTTTACGGTGTCTGCACCAATCTCCTCCCGCCGTCCGAAGACAATCCGGACGGAACGGATGCCCTGGAGATTCTCCGGATCAATCATATGCGCTGGCAGATCGAGGACTGCTTCAGAGAATTGAAAACCGAATTTAAAAGCCGCCCAGTGTATCTCTCCAGGGAAAACCGGATCAAGGCTCACTTCCTTCTGTGCAGCCTCTCCCTGATCCTGCTCAAGTATCTGGAAAAGTCCATGACAGACCATGGATTCACGGACTTCTCTACCGAAAAGCTCCTTAATCAGCTTCGCGACATGGAACTGGTCCATTTTAAGGGCTTCGGTTACGTTCCCGCTTCCAATCCTTCCCCGATCCTTTCCGCCCTGCAGGACATTTTCCGGATACCTATCAGCAAAGAGATCATCACCGAAAAAAGTATGAAAAAAATTACTTCAGTTTCTCTGAAACCGTAATATTGTGCATTAGTAAAACAGGCTCAGCCCCTGATTCTATGCGGGTTTGAGCCTGTTTTGCTGTCAAAGTCGGGATTATA
>CADANQ010000100.1 GCA_902789365.1 uncultured Eubacteriales bacterium | reverse complement strand
GAGTCCGGAATAACGGACCGGGAACAGGTCAGGTGGTGGCAGCAGCGGGTTTCCTATCCGGGGTGTGCCGAATGCCCGCTGTATCCGTCCTGTATCCGCCTTTTGAAGAACTGCCCTGTGAAGAAGGAAAAGTGTTCGGATTATGACCTGGAACACCGTATCGCTTGCTATCTTGACCTGATGCTCGAAAAGTATGAAGCGTGGAAACGGGGAAAATGCCATGACGGGGAAAGCGGCCTTCCGGATGGGGGTGGCAGGCCGGGCTGCTGAGGTCCGGCCCATGTACGGCGAGGCCCGGGAATTATGCCGGGATTATCTGGTGCCATATGAAGGTGTAGCCGATATTACGGCGGAGATCACGCCGGAGGATATCCAGCGGGAGGAAGCCGAAGCCGCCAAACAGGGACAGGGGATCATTCCGCCGGCCCGGTTGGAGACTTCGGCCGTCCTCCGCAAGATCGCCTCGGCCATGCCGCAATACGACACCTTCCTGATGCACGGCGTTGTCATTTCCACCGCAGGGCAGGGGTATATGATCACCGCGCCAAGCGGTACCGGCAAAAGCACCCGCGCCAGGCTGTGGACGGACCATATCCCGGATTCCGTGATCGTCAACGGGGACAAGCCCTTCCTGCGGGTGGGGGAGGACGGGACGGAGGCCTTCGGCACCCCCTGGTGCGGCAAGGAGGGCTGGAACGTCAACACGTCGGTCCCCCTGCGGGCTATCTTCATCCTGGAGAGATCCGAAAACGGAAACTGTGTGGAGCGGCTCTCCTTCGGCGAGGCTTTCCCCGCCATTTTGAGACAGACCTACTGGCCGGACGGTGCCGACGAACAACGCAAAACCCTGGATCTTCTGCAGGCCATGGCCTCAAGTGTAAACATTTACTGCTTCCGGAGCGAACCCACCCTGGAAGCGGTGAGGCTGGCTTATGAGGCCGGCGCAGAAGGCCGGTGACTCTTCCGCCGAAGGCGCGTCATCCGCCGGGAAAAAACAATGTGAGGATTGCCAATGAACACAGTGCGTACATCCATCCGGGAGTATCTTGACGAAAACGAATACCTGGCGTACCGGATCTCCGGCGTCAGCATGCTCCCCATGCTGCGCCAGGAAAAGGACCTGGTGACCCTGAGGCGGTACGACGGGAAGGGGCTTAAAAAGTACGACGTGGCCATGTACGACCGGGGCGGCCCCCGGCGCTACGTATTGCACCGGGTGGTGGAGGTGGGCGACGGCAGCTACACCTTCCTGGGGGACAACTGCATTACAAAAGAAATAAACATCCCGGAAAGCGCCATCGTTGCGGTGCTGGATTCCTTCACCCGGGAGGGGAAGCAGATATCGGTGAACGACACCAAATATCGGATTTACGTGCGCGTTCACTGCGCACTGTTCCCGATAAGAAAAGCTTATAAACTGCTGAGGGCCCGGGCGGCAAAGGTACCGGCGCTGAGGAAGGTGTGGAACCTGATCCACGGGAGAGGAAATTTTTGAAGAGGAAATAGTTGATGGGGCAAAATCTGGATAGTCTGCTTCTTAGCAGAAGCAGCCCCAAACTTGCACTTAGTTTTGCAAATAACACAAATAACAACAAATAACAATTTTTTGAGTTTTTACTGCCATCTTTATTCAGCCTTCGTATCAAAATATGAAGAGGCCCAGCAGGAAAACAATGGTGAACGAACGTGAGCCTCGGATCATATGGGAAAGGAGGAAAGGAAGAGGGGCGGACCACCTTCTGTGAATGTGTTTTGCACTTGGTACTTATGGACGCCGCCTCAAAGTAACTGTTGACAATAAGAGCCCATTGTAGTAAAATATAAAAGTGGGGATGCGTAATATAAAATACGATTATCTCCATGAAGTATTTTATCAAAATGCGCTGCTGGTGTTTCGAAAGTTGACCGCAGAAAAACGAACACAAAAATGGAGGTATTGAAAATGGATAAGCGGATGCAGTTGAACGATGATATGCTGGATGAAGTTGTTGGTGGTGCTTTCAACTTTTATACCAATTCAAAAGGACAGAAGAAATGCGTTGTTGATGGGGTAGGGACCTATTATGTTGATGACGCTGCGTTTACATACATTATACAGATCACTTCTGATCCTAATGTTCCTGCACAGGACGCTGTTAACCAAGCGCTCGCAGCTGGACATTTTTCTACCAGTCCTTTCTAAGGACATAATGACGATCCGGTTTTGATGAATATGTGCTGATTAAACCGTTGGTTTGTGATCCTCCACGCTGTATATCATTAATATGATATGCAGCGCGGAGGGTCATGGATATAGTAAAAAAGGAGTTTGATCACTGTGAAGAAAAAATATGTGATTCCGGAAGCTGTTAAGATCCCTATCGAGAATTCAGCAATGACTGCGAACAGTATACCTATACCACCCTCTTGTATTCAGATTGTTGCTAATGTTGTTGCACCGGGTGGTAATACATGTGGAAATCCCTCCGACACAATTTCTTATATGTATTTTGGTAATAACCCTTATGGCGATTAATGAAAGAAATATCATATAAGATTTCTTTTTGAAAGGGACGTTTGTTTAGTTTATGAAAAGAAGTCTGCAATTTGAGTATGTTGAAATCGGGGACGAATATATAGCGGTTCCTGTTGGAAAAAAAGCAGAGTCATTTAGCGGTGTAGTTGCATTAAGCGAGTCGGCGGTTTTTTTGCTGAACAAAATGAATACACCTAAAACCGTCGCGGAGCTGGTTGATCTGGTTTTATCAGAATACGATGTTGATGTGGCGGCCGCTGAAAAGGATGTTAAAAAGCTGGTAGATGAATGCCTGGAAATGGGCATAATGGAAAAATAAGCTCTGAATGTCTGTGTTAGAGGAGCAAAAAGGATTGGAAAAAGAAAACGATCTCCTTGGACTTGCAAAAAGCCTTCGGGATTCACAGAAGTCGCTTCAGGAAAAGAAAGAACTATATAACAGATATCTGGAGAACAAAGCCCGCGAGAACCTGATTCCTTTGCATGGTACCTTTGAGCTGACACCCTTGTGCAACCTGGACTGCAAAATGTGTTACGTTCATTTGGAAGGGAATCAGTTCGATGCGGGCAGTTTACTTTCAACCGAAGTATGGAAAAACATAATGGCTCAGGCGCATCAAACCGGGATGCTGAAAGCAGCGCTTACTGGAGGCGAATGCTTGACATATCCTGGTTTTGATGATCTATACCTGTATTTACGGGATATGGGCATCAGGCCGTCCCTTAGTTCAAATGGTTTGCTGATCGACAAAGCACGGGTGGCTTTTTTTGAAAAATATCCGCCCCAGCTTGTACAGGTCACTTTGTATGGAAGTTCCGACGATGCGTATGAACGAGTTACAGGGCACAGAGTATTTAGAACGGTATACCATAATCTTGTCATGCTTCGTGAAGCAAAAATCAGTACTTTGCTGATCATCACTCCAAATTCCTTTATGAAAGGTGATATGCGCGCTTTACTGAAAACAGCGGAAGAGCTCGGGCTCCCGTACCAGATCAATTCCAGACTCATTACTCCGAGGGAAAATACGGGCAGGGAAAGACATGACTTAACGACCGATGATTATATCGATCTGTACAGGATGCAGTTGGATCTTAAAGACAGGGAGACGGAAAATGCCGATACTGTGGAGCTTCCTGACGTGAGCGAAGCGGGCAGGCAGGATATTGGGTTTAAGTGCGGCGGAGGCAGGAGCGGATTTGTGGTTAGATATGACGGAATGATGGCTCCATGTCCGTCCATGTCAGAAATGTATACAAACCCGTTGAAAGCAGGCTTTCGAAATGCATGGAAGGAACTGAACCAACTGGTTAATTCGTATCCAATGCCCTGCGAATGTGCGGAATGCGCGTATCATGATTACTGCCTTGTTTGTCCCGCACTGCATAAGGAATCCGGCATCGAAGGCCATTGCGACCGCAGGATATGCGAAAGAACGAAAAAATTGGTTCAGGCAGGCCTTATCAGGATACGCAGTAATTGATCGAAATGAAAGGAACGCCGAATGGGTAGCCATATCAGGGAGATAAAACCAGATGCAGATACCAGCTATTATTTCAGGGTCGGACTGGCCGGGAAATGCATAGAAGTGGAGTGCATGTATAAAGAGACCTACCGGGCATACAGGGACTATGCAGATCAGAAAAGCGAACCTGACGCATACATAAAGATTTCATATAATGACATTCTGGAGACAAAAAGAATACTTTCTCAGGACAGGATCCCTAATATTTCGGTTGAAGAGGATAACATAGCAATCACTTATGATACTGGTCATTTGGAACCCCTTGCTTTACAAAGAAAAATTTCAGACATAATGCCGTCTTTCAACACCTATCTTATGCATGGATCCGTTGTTGCCAAAGATGATTATGCATATATGTTTACGGCTCCGAGCGGCACGGGAAAAACGACCAGGACACGCCTGTGGCTTGAGGAATATCCTGGATCTTTTGTTGTTTGCGGGGATAAGCCCCTGATAGAGATCAAAGAAAACGAAGCGGTCGCTTACGGCACGCCCTGGGGGGGCAAAGAGGGATGGAATACCAATACAAAGGCTCCGCTCAAAGCTATTTTTCTGCTTGAGAGGGCAGACGACACGCAGGAAAACACTGTGGAGGAAATTGATATAGGCAAAGCGTTCCCTTTCCTTATCAGGCAGATATATTGCCCGACCGATTCTGTATCTATAAAGAAATTGATAACTCTTTTTAGAGCCCTTGACGGAAAAACAAAAATCTTCAGGTTTCGAAGCACTCCGACCAGAGAAGCTGTCCGCCTGGCTTTTGAAACAGTAGAAAAAGGGTAATACTGCATGCCGGAAGTAAAAAAGTATTCATTTGAGGAGATACTCCGGGAAAAAGGATCTCTCGCTTATATAAATGTCGGACGCAGCATGCTCCCCTTGCTCCGTGAACGCAGGGATATCACTGAGATCCGCGCCAAAGGTCCTGACCGCTGCAAAAAGTACGACGTGGTCCTCTACAAGCGCGGCGACATGTACATCCTCCACCGCATTCTTCGCGTCCTTTCGGATGGTTATATCATTGCCGGGGATCACAATACCTTCCTGGAGCGGGACATCACCGACGAGCAGATCCTTGGCGTGATGACCAGGGTGATCCGGGACGGGAAGTCGGTGACGCCGGACAATTTCTGGTATAAGTGCTATGTTCATCTTTGGTGTGATTTTTTTCCTGTCAGAGTTTTATTCCTGAAAGCTGGTGCTTTTTTCACTCGCCTGAAAAGGGATCACTCCTGCCAAACTAAAAACATATCTGAACTGGAAGATCGTTAACGCCTATGATAGATTCAATGATCTGAGGATCACTGGACGAGATCTAACGAAGACGGTCCCCAGCCCCTATTTCAATATGGAAAAAAGGACCGGCATGACGCCGTCCCAACCGTCAAGGTATTTGATATTGGAAAAAGTGTTTTCTCATGTGCAGATCAGGCCGTCGGATGTTTTTCTTGATGTCGGATGCGGAAAGGGACGAGTACTTGCCTTTCTGATCAGGAAACGGTGTCCCTGCGATATTCATGGGATCGAATTGAGCCAGGTTCCCGGCAGGATAGCTGTTGACTGGACAAAGAAATACGACAATGTTCATGTGACCCTGGGGACGCTTTTAAAGTCGATTATGATCAGTACACTGTTCTTTTTCTGAGCCAGCCATTTTTTGTCAATACGTTTGCCGAATTTATAATGCTATTGGAAAGCAGCCTTACACATCCGATTACCCTCATCTACCTGTTTGATCATGCAGCGGCGGTTATCTGGAGAATCGGGAAGGTTGGATATTGCAATATCGGGAGGAATTTTTCAGGATCCATGGACTGCAGGTGGTCGGTGCAGTCAGAAGGTTTTCTGTCTGGAAGTATACACCGATTGGCTGTAAAGATAAAAAATAAGAATGTCAGTTGTTCAGAAACCCAATAAAGGGCTTTTTAAACGGGCAGCACCAAGGCAGAAAGTATAAGAAAATGAAAAGTTCAGATAACATCAGGAAGGTCAAAACCATATTCAAAAGCCCTGCGATCCGCTCCGTCCTGGACTGGTCCCGGTGCGTGCGCGGCTCCATCGCGCTGATCTGCGTCCTGGGTGTGACCAACACCCTGCTTTCCCTTGCCCTGACATTGGTCACCCGGTCCCTGATCGACGGGGCGACCTCCGGGAAGGTTTCGGCGCTGTGGACCTTCGGGATATTGCTGGTCGTGATCATCATCGTTGAACGCCTGCTGGGTATATGGAGCGCTTATACCAGGACCAGGGCTTCCGCCCGGCTGCAAAGGGAAATGCAGGGCAGGGTGACCGAGGCCATCCTGGGCAAGGATTATGCCGCGCTGAAGGGTTTCCACAGCGGGGAGTTGGTCAGCCGGGTGTTTTCGGATGTGGACGTGGTGCGGAACGGGGTCATGAGCCTGCTGCCGTCCCTGCTGACCACGTTTGTAAGCTTTGTCGGCGCGGCGGCGATCCTGATCTCCATGGACTGGCGCTTTGTGCCGCTTTTGATCATTGCCGGCGTGGTCGGGACAGCCATCACCCTGGCGTTCCGGGGACCGATGAAGCGGCGCCACAAGCGCATGCAGGAGGCCGAGGCAAAACTGCACGCCGGCACCCAGGAGACCCTGGAAAACATCCGGGTGGTGAAGGCCAGCGTCAGCGAGGAGCGGGCCCTGAGCGACCTGGAAGGACAGCGGGAAAACCTGGTCAACGAGCAATTGCGCAACGGGCGGCTTTCCATCCTGATGAACAACGGCCTGGGCTCCATGTTCGACCTGTCCTGGCTGGTATGTAACCTGTGGGGCTGCGTCAAGATCTACCAGGGGACTTTCACCTACGGCTCCCTGGCTGCCCTGATCCAACTGGTGGGCCGCATCCAGGCGCCTATCGCCAACGCGGTCGGCCTGCTGAGCCAGACTTACGGCGTCGTCGCCTCGGCGGAACGTCTGCAGGAAGTGGTGGGCCTGCCGGACGAAAGAGAAGGCGTCAAGCTGACCCGCTTTGACGAGATCCGCCTGGAGAATGTCAGTTTCCAGTATGACGACGGGGTGGACGACGTGCTGAACGACGTGAACGCCGTCATCCGCAAAGGGGACTTTGTGGCACTGACCGGGATATCCGGCGGGGGCAAGACCAGTTTGTTCCAACTGCTTCTGGGCATCTACAGGCCCACGGGCGGAAAGGTGCTTTTTGTGGACGGGGACAGGACCGTTCCGGCGGCCCGGGGCACCCGGGGGCTGTTCGCCTATGTGCCGCAGGGCAACATGCTGTTTTCCGGCACCCTCAGGGAAAACCTGATGCGCTTTACCGACAGCGCCACGGAGGAGCAATTGAACGGGACGATCAAAGCGGCGTGCCTCGAGGAACTGGTGAAGGAGATCGGGCTGGAGGCAAGGCTTGGCGAAAGGGGTGTGGGCCTTTCAGAGGGCCAGGCCCAGAGGGTGGCCGTGGCCCGGGCGCTGCTTTCCGACGCGCCGATCCTTCTCCTGGACGAGGCCACCAGCGCCCTGGACGAAAGCACCGAGGCGAAAATGCTTTCGAACATCTCCGCCATGCGGGACAAGACCTGCATCATCGTGACCCATCGCCGGGCGGCCCTCAATATCTGCGACTACTGCCTGAATATTTCCGAAGGGCGCATGACACGCACCGAGCCCGGGGTGATATAACCGGGTCTTGCTTTCTCTCCCGTTTCGTGGGATAATCGGTCTGATGGATCGGATATGATCCGTTGGACCATTTTTATATTCAATCCCGGGGGAACAGGCAATGTACCAGATCTTTGTGGTGGAGGACGAACTGCTGATCCGCCAGAACATCCGCCAGATGATCGAAAAGATGGCGGGGCCTTATGTGTTCTGCGGCGAAGCCTCGGACGGGGAGATGGCGCTTTCCATCATGCAGGAGGTCATGCCCGACATCCTGCTGACGGACATCCGCATGCCCTTCCTGGACGGGTTCGGGCTTATCCGGCACGCCAAGGCGATGATGCCCTGGCTGAAGGTGGCCATCATCAGCGGGTACGGCGATTTTGAATACGCGCAGAAGGCCATCGGCCTGGGGGTGAACCATTACCTGCTCAAGCCCGTGCGTCAGGCGGACCTGGTCCGGGTGATCGGGGAGATGGCGCAGCAGATCGACAGGGAAAAGGCGGCGGGAGGCGCGGCGTCCGCCGGTCTGAAGGACGAGGAGGTCCTGAGCGCGCTGAGGCGGGAATTCCTTTCGGGCCTTCTGTATGACGAACCGGACCTTGGCAGGATGCTGGAAAAGGCGCAGTCGCTGAAGATGGATATCATCAAAAGCCATTACCTGGTGGTGATCTTTTCCTTTGACTCCTCCGGTGCCGATCCGCATATGCTGAAAAGGACCGTCCAGAAGACTCTGGACGGGGGCGACTGGGGACTGTACCTGTTCAATACTGCCGACCAGATGACCCTGATGGCCTGCGACAGCGACAAGGAAAACCTGAACGAGAGGGTTTATCAGCTGATCTCGATCCTCCGGCACGAGCTTCAGGAAATCTGTCCGGTGATCACGGTTGTAATCGGGCAGGAGGCATCGCGCCTGGGGGAAATCAGCAAAACGTATCACGCCGCCGCCTCCCTGATGCGGGCCGTAAGAAATATATGCGCCGGCAAGGTCATCAATATGAACGATGCGTCTCCCGAACCGGTCTGGCCCCTGCGTATCGCCAGCCCCTTTGATGACAGCTTCCGGCAGAAGCTGCAGTATGCCGTTCCCGGGGATGTGGACAAGCTGGTGGACGAGGTCATGTGTTCGCCCGACGGGGAAAAGTTCGACAGCATGCTGGTCAGGTATCATGCACTGTATTCCCTGATCGATATCGCTCTCTCCGTCGCGTCGGGAAGCGACGCGGATAAGCCGGGGGAGGGAATGCTGGAGCGGCTGGGCGGCCGTTTTGACCTGATCGCTGCCACCGGCAGCCGGGAAGGCTTCCGCGACGCGGCGCGCAAAATCCTGGATTTCGCCCTGCGGGCACGGGATGAGGGAGCCAAAGAGACGGACGGCTACCGCCATGTGATTGCCCGGGCCGAAAAATATGCCAGGGAGAACTGCTGCGACCCGAATATATCTTTGAACAGCACCGCAAGGCACGTGGGGATGAGCGCGGCGTATTTCAGCACCATCTTTTCCCAGACCACGGGCCAGTCCTTCATTGCCTTCCTGACGGGCCTCAGGATCGAGCGCGCCAAGGAGCTGCTGGCGGGTACGGACCGCAAGCTTTCGGAAATCGCGATGGACATCGGATATAACGAGCCCAACTATTTCAGCCATGTGTTCCGCAAAACGGTGGGGATGACGCCCAAGGAATACCGCGCCCGTCACGCGGGACAGTAAAAACACAGGAAAACACAGGGGACGAGGAATCGTCCCCTGTTGTTTACCCGAACAGGCTGCCGAACAGGCCGCTGACCGCGTTGGCGGCGTTCGACGCGATGCTCCCGACGGCTCCCTGACGGGGTTTTCCGCGCGGGTCCTCCGTGCGGCAGGTGAAGACGATCCGGGCGTCGTGGGGGATCCAGTCGCCTTTTTTGAAGGGCTTTTCCCCGCCGAGCATGACGGAGACGATCCGCGCGTCCGGCGCGGCGTCCGTGGGCACAAATTCCATTCCGGTGAAGCCGGCCTCCGAAAACAGCCTTTCCGCGTCGCCGCGTTTTTTCCAGGCGCATTCGCCGGAGGACAGAGGCGCGGGGATATCGCATCCGGCGGAAGCCGTCAGGCGGTACCGCATCAGGGACTGTATCCGTGAAAACTGCCCGGAAGCGGCCCATTCCCTGCATTCCAGCGCTCGCACGGCGTTCAGGGGATGGTCTTTTCCGCTGAGGAGCAGGAACTCCAGCGCTTTGTTCCATTTGCTCCCGGAAACCATCCGGCGATACTCCGCGGCCTGCGCGATGAACGCGTCCACGTTGGCCTCGGGCAGATAATCCTTTCCGCAGCCGGTAAAGGCGAAGCATACCCTGACCATGGACTCCGGCCCGCCCTCGCACAGGACGGCGGCCCGGTCGGCGGAAAATTCGCTGCAGCGCATCCAGTAGGCGAAGGCCACCTGGAGGGGCACGGTCAGAAGGCCGGCCGGGCCGGTCACGAACTGGCCGAGGCCCTGCATAATCAGGCTGCCGATGGTATGGTACAGGGTGTGGCGGCAGGCGATATGCCCGCATTCGTGGGCCAGCACCGCGGGGATCAGGTCCTTCGGAAGGGTATCCAGCAGCCCGGAGGTGATTACGATGAACGGATTGGTATCGCCGTAGGTGTAGGCGTTGGGCACCACGTTCATTTCAAGGTACAGTTCGGGCACATCGATGCCAAGCTTGCCGCAGATCGGATACAGCAGCCGGTAAATCTCCGGCATCTGGTCCTCCCCCAGGCGAAGGTTGGAGGACATGTTGATGATGCGCATCTGCCGTTCGTTGAGGATCCCCATGTATCCCCTGACCAGCTGGGAAAAGCCGGGGATCGCCTTCAGCGCCCGGAGGGCGTCCTTATCGGACGGATGAAGCAAAAGTTCATGATCGAAAGCCATACGGATCCTCCTTTTTAATGGCGGCTTTTCCGGGCCGCGCCGGGTTTTTCCGCGTTTTTACCGGTTCTGAATCCGACCGGATCATCAGGGGCGTTATCGTATGCATTGCCTTTGCCCGCCGCCCTTTCGCAAGGACAGCATAGCATCTGTTTTTTTTCTTCTTGCGGGCCGCTTCCGATGAATAAATCCGCCTTGAATGACGAAAGGTAACTGTTCAGTCGTGTGTGAAGGAGAACATACGTATGGCAGCAGCGGGGAGGTATCGGAGGGATCTCCCTCCGATTATGATCCGTTTAAGCTTCATGTAACGGCCTATCGGGTACACGGTCCCGATGCC
>CADANQ010000099.1 GCA_902789365.1 uncultured Eubacteriales bacterium | reverse complement strand
CATGCCGCTGAAACGGATCATAATCGGAGGGAGATCCCTCCGATACCTCCCCGCTGCTGCCATACGTTCGTTCTCCTTCACACACGACTGAACAGTTACCTGATTTGAATTATATGCGCCGGAAAAGGCGATGTCAACAGCCCGGAAAGCCCGGGGTTTGGTAAAAGAACGCGGGTTATGGTATACTGGTTCCAGACAGAAAAATATAAGGAGGAAAGGATATGGAGGAGCGGCTGACGCTGTCCGAATGGACCGCGGGGGATATGATACTGATTTACCGGCAGGGGAAGGAGACCGGGGAGGTCGGCATGCTTCTCATGCCCGCGGAGCTTCGGGAGGCGGAGGAGGAAAAGGACTGCCGCATCGAGCCGCTGATCCGCTTCAGGCTGTCCTCCATGCCCTGGCCCGGCGGGTATGCCCACGGGCGGACCATGCGTGGCTGCTCCGACGGGCAGCTGAAATACCTGGGCCAGGAGGCGGTGAGGGACGGGGATAAAACGACGGTCGTCACCCGTTTCTCCGGCCCGCTCGGCACCCTGTGGCGGCATACCGCCGCCTGGCGGGAGGGAAGCGGGTATCTGACGGTGTCCGCCGCCGTAACCGCCGGGGAGGAAAAGGTGACCCTGGAATACATTACGTCCTTTACCCTGGGCGGACTGACGCCCTTTGCCCGGGACGACGCGCCGGGGAGGCTGAAGATCTGCCGCGTCCGGGCCAACTGGGCCGCGGAGGGGTATTTCACCCGGGAAGGGGTCGAGGAGATGCATCTGGAGCCCTCCTGGCTGAAGCATAACGCGGTCTTTGAACGGTTCGGCCAGGTGGGGAGCATGCCGGTCAGGACGTTTTTTCCCTTTCTGGCGGCGGAGGACACCCTTTTCGGTACGGTCTGGGCCGCCATGCTGACCCACGGCTCCTCATGGCAGATGGAGGTGGGGCGCACCGACGACGGGCTCGGCATGGACGGAGGCCTGGCGGACCGGGAATTCGGCCACTGGCGGGCCGACGTCCTTCCCGGGGAAACCTTCGAGGCGCCTGAAGCCATCCTGACCGCGGTTCAGGGAAAGGCTGAGGACGCGGCGCAGCGGCTGACGGGATACACGGCGGACCGGCTGAGAGTGCCTGCATCCGAGGAGGAACTGCCCGCGATCTTCAATGAATACTGCACCACCTGGGGCAATCCCTCCGCCGGTCTGGCGGAAGAAGCGGCGGACGCCGTTAAGGACCTGGGGATCAGGTACTTTGTCATCGACTGCGGCTGGTATCGCCGCGGCGAATGGCCCTGGTGGGACTGCGTGGGCACCTGGGAGGTGAACAGGGAGCTGTTTCCCGAGGGCATCGGCCCCGCGGCGGACAGGATCCGCGCCCGGGGCATGATCCCCGGCATCTGGTTCGAACCCGAAAGCGTAGGGATGGGCAGCCCGCTGTACCACAGGGATGAGTGGCTCCTCCATCGGGACGGCGAGGTCCTGACGGTGGGGACCAAGCGATTCCTGGATTTCCGTCTGGAGGCGGTCCGGGATTACCTGCGCGCGTCGGTGTTCGCTCTGATCAGGGACGCGGGAATCGGCTATGTCAAGATCGATTACAACGAGACCCTGGGGATCGGGTGCGATGGGGACGTGAGCCAGGGCGAGGGCCTCAGGAAGCATATCCTGGCCGTCCAAAGCTTTTTTGACGAAATGCGCCGGGAATTCCCGGACCTGGTGATCGAGGTCTGCTCCTCGGGGGGCAGCCGGACCGTGCCCTCCTTTATGGAGAGGGCGTCCATGTGTTCCTTCTCGGACGCCCACGAATGCGAGGAGATTCCTTTGATCGCGGCGGCGTCCCAAAGGCTGTTTCCGCCGCGGCAGAGCCAGATCTGGGCCGTCCTGCGCAAAGGCATGGACGAAAAACAGGCGCTTTACCGCCTGACGGCCGGGTTCCTTGGACGACTCTGCCTGTCGGGCGACGTGATCGGGATGGACGAAAAGACCCGCGCCCTGGTCCGCAGGACCCTGGACCTGTACCGGGCCGCCGCAGGGGTCATCCGGGACGGGGTGAGCGAAGTTTACGGCGGCAGCGTATCCTGGAGGCATCCCAGGGGCTGGCAGTGCGTTGTGCGCCGGGGCGGGGGACAGGCGCTGGCGGTCCTCCACACCTTTGCCGGCGCGCCTGGCACCGTGCGCTTTCCCGTCGGGCGCGGTTATTCCCTGCGGGCCGCGCTGTGCCGCCCCGGCGTCCGTGTCTTCCCCGCCGGGGAGGAATGGGTGGTCACGGGGCTTGAGGACTTTGACGGGTGCGTGATACTGGCGGAAGCGAAAAAATGAAGAGTGAAGAGCTCCCCTCTTCACTCTCCACTATCGTATTTGCTCCACCGCACCGTTTCTTCCAGCGCCTGCTCTTTGGGAACACCCGTCAGCGCAAGGCGCCTTGCGTATTTCAGGGCGCGCCCTATTTGTGGTCCGGGGGCGAGGCCCCGCGAGCGCAGGTCGTCTCCGGTGACTCCGGGCCGGGATATGAGATCGCGGTATTCGTTCAGCCGGGTTTCGGCAAGGGACGCGGCTTTTTCGTCCCCGCCCCGGGCGATGAGACGGATCTTTTCGGCAAGGACCAGGTCCTCCGGGCAAAGGGACGCGTCAAGGAGCAGAGCAAATTCGTCCCGGGAGGCGTTTTTTTTGACGAGGGCGTCCAGGGATTCCGCCAGGCGGCGCATGTCCATGGCGTATTTCAGCGTCCGCGCGTTGTGGGTCAGGCGGGAAAGAAGCGCTTCCCCGGATTTTTCCGGGAGGAAGGATATGATGGAATAGAACATCAGGTCCTCTTCCCGCTCCGTTTCGCCGCGATAAGCCGCGGCGGCGTCCGCAAAGGCCAGGCTTTCTTCCCCGCCGGGGCCGTCCAGCTCTTTGAACCAGGGTGACATGTGCCCCATGGACCGGATTTCGCGGAAAAACACCGAAGGCTTCGGAGCGCGGAGCAGGGCCTTGCGCACTTCCTCGCCCACCCGTTCAAAAGGCAGGTCCCCGATGTCGAGGGAAGCGCAGAGGGCCCGGGTCTCCGGAGCGACGGCAAAGGAAAAACGCGCCGCGAACTGGGCGGCCCGCAGCACCCGCAGGCGGTCCCGGACAAAGGTGGCGCTGTCCACATGCCGGATCAGGCCTTTTTTTATGTCCTCCAAACCGCCGAAGGGGTCCTCCAGAACGCCTGTCAGCACATCCCGCATCATCGCGTTCATCGTAAAATCCCGCCGGCGGGCGGCTTCGGTGACGCCGATAAAGGGATCGGCCCCGGAGGCGAAATCCCCGTTGTCTTCCTCCGGGGACTTCCGGGGCATGGAGATGTCCAGATGGCAGCCCCTGAGGGAGAGGATGCCGAAGGACGCCCCCATGGACAGCCGGGTGCCGAGCGAATCCAGCGTTTCTTCCAGCTGCCGCGGGGTGATGCCGTGGACCTCGATGTCCACGTCCTTGCTTTCGCGTCCGAGGGCTTCGTCCCGGACGAGGCCCCCCACATAATAGACCCGGCCGCCGAGCTCCCCCACCTTCAGGGCGATTCGGCGGGCCATGACTCTGTCGCCGTCCATCACGCCGTCACCTCGTTGATTTGCTGCGCCTGCGCATGAGCCTGCGCAGGTGTTTCCGCCTGGGCCGTTTCGGGAGCTGCCCGGTTTTTTTCCGGCACAGCGCGTCATAGCGGGCCTCGGCCTCGTCCATGACCTGATCCCAGGTGACGGGCAGGGACCGGGAAGCCTCCAGGCCGACCTCCTGCTTTAAGGGCAGGGCGGAAACGATCCTGTCGGCAAGGGAGGCGGGGGTGTTTTCGCACAAAAATCCGTCCACCCCGTCCCTGACGCCTTCGGCGCAGCAGCTGCCCTTTACCATCAGCGCCGGCGTGCCGGCGGCCGCGGCTTCCCGGACGACCAAGCCGAAGGTGTCGTACACCGAAGGAAAGATAAAAAGGTCCGCCAGGGTGTACAGGCTGCGAAGGGTGGTGTCGTTGTTGATAAAGCCCAGGAAATGGACCTGCTTTTCCAGCCCCAGGCGGGCGCGCTCCTTTTCCAGGGTCTCCTGGTCCGGGCCCATACCGACCAGGAGAAGCTCAAAATCCTGTCCCCGTTCCTTCAGCAGCGCACAGGCTTCCAGGGTCATCGGAAGGTTTTTTTTGCAGTCGATCTGCCCCACGTACAGGAAGACCGGGCAGCCCTCGCGGACGCCGTATTTCCGCCGGACCGTGTCCACCTCGGCTTCTCCCGCCGCCACCAGGTCCGTGCCGTTGGATACCACGGTGATGGCTCCGTCAAATCCGTAGCCCCGCAGCACGTCGGCGGTGGAGCTGTTGACGGTCCACACCTCGTCGCAGCGCCGGTAGACGTTCACGATCTTGCGGACCACGGCGTTGGTAATCATTTTGGAATGGGTGGCCTTGAGAAAATCGTCGTAATACTTGCTGTGAAAGGTGGTTACAAGGGGTACGGGCCGGGTTTTCAGGACATGCTTTGCCACAGTCCAGCTCTGGAAGGGGGAATGCAGGTGCAGAAGGTCGAAGGGGATTTCGTCCAGCCGCGCGACAAATTCCCTGTCCTCCATGGGCAGGCCGTACTGGTAGTTCTGCCCGGGAATGTGGACGGACCTGTAAAGGAGGCAGTTGAGCCCCTCCACATGGGAATGGGCGGCGTCCATGGGTGCGATGTAATACACGGTATGCCCCCGCTTTGCAAGGCCGTGGCAGTATTCCATGGCCACGCGGCCGACGCCGTCGCAGGTCGGGGGAAAGGATTCGCACAATTCGCCGATAATCATTCTGAACTCCTTATTGAAAAACGGGATAAAAGCTGATACACTCATCCGGAACGGAGCGGGCCGCGGCGGCAAAAAAGAGCCGCCCGGGAGCCCGGGGAGGGAAAAAATGAAAAGCTTCCTGAAAAAACTGTTTTCTTTGGCGCTGGCTTTGATGCTGGCGGGAACGGGGGCGGGTATGGCTGAGGTAAAACCGATGTACGCCAGAGGGTCGGAGGACTGGTATCAGAAGGTCCTCGAGCGCTCCCTTGTGTCCCTGGGCAGCAATCTGCGGCTGAAAAACGTGATTGCCCGGGCCCGGGCGGGGGAAGAGATCACCATCGCGACCATCGGCGGCTCCATCACCGAGGGGGCCGGGGCCGCCAGGTACCAGGACTGCTGGGCGTACCTTACGGCGGAAAGGTTCGGCCGGATCTTCGGCACGAACTGGGGAAAAAACGTAAAGCTGGTCAACGCCGGCGTGGGCGGGACCCCGTCCACCTTCGGGCTGATGCGGTATCAGAGGGACGTGGTGGAACGGGTGACGGACCCGGACGGTCTGCCCGATATCGTGATCATCGAATTTTCGGTGAACGACTGGGGAGAGCCCACGGGGCACCGGTGCTTCGAGGCCCTGGTCCGCACCGCCCTCAGCCAGCCCAACGAGCCGGCGGTCATCCTTTTGTTCGCCGTGTTCAAAAACGGCTTCAACCTGCAGGACGAGCTCAGGAGGATCGGCGACGCCTACGGGCTGCCGATGGTCTCCATTCGGGACGGCGCGTTCCCCGAGGTCGGGAACCACTGGACGGCGGAGGAGTTCTTTTATGACGACTACCATCCCACGTCCCTGGGCCACGCGGTCATGTCGGACTGCCTGCTGGCGGCCATCGGCGCGGCGGACGACGCCGAGCCTTCCGGGAGCGACGCCGCCCCGGCGGGGCCCGTGTTCGGCGCGGACTGGGTGGGGCTCCGGACGGTCTATGCCGGCCGGGAAACGGAGGGCGTCACCGTCTCGCGCGGCGGTTTTGCCCATGACGACCGCTCGTCCTACGCCAATATGCCCGTGGGCCGGGTCTGCGGGGAAAACTTCTTCCACGACGCCGGGGACCCGGACGACCCTTTGACCGTGACCGGGAAATTCAGAAAGCTGCTGGTGGCCTTCAAGGCCGCCCGCGGGGATGACTGGGGCCGCGCCGAGATCGTGGTCGACGGCAAGGTGCGGGCCGTCGTCGGCGGCGGCAGCGACAAATGGGGCCAGAGCGAGGTGGTTCTGTGCCTGGACGAGGCCGACGCCGAAGAGCATACCGTGGAGATCAGGATGACCGAAGCGACGAAGGATAAAAAGTTCACGATCACATGCCTGGGAATCGTACCCTGATAACCGCTTGTATTCCGCCGGCCGGGCAGCGCTGCTGCCCGGCCGGCGTTTGCACGTTATGCGTTTATCCGACCCGGGTCATTCGGCGGGGACGGTCTCGGTCAGCGAACGGGAGACGAGCATTTCGATGATTTCCGGGAACTCGGCTTTCCCGGTGGCGCGGGAGAAGATGCCGAAGTTTTCACCGTTGCCGTGGAAGGAACCGTTATCCCACCAGGCGACGGGCACGCCGTAGGAAGTGGCGATGCTGACGTAGGTCATGCACCATTCCAGGCGGTCGTTCAGGTTGTTCTTGTCAAGGCACCCGCACTCGTCCATGATGGCGGGAATGCCCTGGGAAATGAAGTTCCTGTAGAGGATGGAGATGTTGCCGATGATGTCGTTCCTCTGGGCCTGGTTGTTCCGGGAGAAGGTTGTGCCGCCTTTGGTGTTCAGGGCGAAGTCATAGGGCGTGTAGGCATGGGCGAATACGATGATGCGGTTGTCGGCGGAGTCGGAGGGCATCACAAAGCGGCCGGGCGCCAGGTTGGCGGGGGAGGCGGCGTAGCCGGTGACGCACAGGTAGCGGGTGGCGTTGTTCCCGCCGGTGGCGCGGACGGTGTCCACAAAAATCTGGTTAAAGCGGTTGATGACGTCGGCGGCGTCCGTGCAGGCCGCGCTGCCGGCCTGGAAGTTCCATTCGTTCGGGGTCCCCACCAGGCGGGGCTCGTTCAGGGCCTCCAGAATCACCCGGTCGTCATAGTCGCGGAAGCGCTCCGCCATCTGGGTCCACACGGCGGTCAGGAACTTTACGGACTGGTCGAAGTGCGCGCTGTCGGGATAGTACCACTTGACGTCGTTGTCGTGATGGGTGTTGATGATGACGATCAGACCGCTGTCCAGGGCCCAGTCCACCACCTCCTGCACCCGGTCCATCCAGTCTTTGGAGATGTTGAAATCCTTGTCCACATGGTCGTGCCAGGAGACCGGGATGCGGATGAACCCGAAGCCGGCGTCGGCGACGCTTTGGATGAGCTCCCGGGTGGTATAATAGCCGGTCCAGCCCTTTTCGTATTCCATGTGGTTCCGAAGCCAGGTGCAGTTGTTGGCGTCGAAGGTGTTGCCCAGGTTCCAGCCGATGCCCATTTTCCTCAGGAACGCCATGGCCTCGTTGTCGGGGATCTCCTGGGCGGGGGCGTTATATTCCGGGACGGCGCTCTCCGCGAACGAACCCGGGACCGCAAGAATCATGCATAAAAGCAGCAGCAGGGCGACGGTTTTTTTCATGGGTTTACCTCCTGAAATGAAGATCGACGGACGCGCCGGGAAGATGAGCGCGATGCCCGGCAGTTCAAGTATATCTCATCGAAAGGCGCAAGGCAAGGACTTTCGGCCGCGCTCAGGGCAGGGCGGCGCAGCCTTCCCCCCGGAAACGGATCCTGCCGGTAATGGCAACGCGCACGGGGCCGCCGGGTCTTAATTCGGCCTCGGCCAGGATCGTTCCGCCGGGCTGGCGGACGTCGGCGCGCGTTACGCCCCGGCTGAGGGCCAGGTACGCGCACAGGGCGGTCGTGCCGCTGCCGCAGCCGTTTTCCCACACCAGGGTGCCGCTTTTTTTGACCAGAACCAGGGGACGCATCAATCCCCCGTCCCACTGCAAAAGCCCCGCGGCCTCCTCCGGGAGGGCGGGGGCGGTTTTTATAAGCAGCTTTTCGGCTTCCGCTTTTTCAAGGGGCGGGCCTTCCGTGATCAGGTGGGCGATGCCCTCCATGGACACAAGATACGCCTTCCTGCCGCCGAGATCCACGGGGCGGCATTCGCGGACGGGGGGCATTTTTACCCTGCCCTCCCATAGTCCGGGGGAAAGGGGGCGGACGACGCATTCCACCGCCTCCGAGGCGCCGGAAACCGACAGCGGGACCGCCGTTTCCCCCACGGCTCCGGCCTTTTCCGCCAGGTACGCGGCGCAGGCCATGGCGGCGTTGCCGCAGAATTCCCCGCCCATCATTTCAAGCCGGGGCAGATTCCCCGCCCGCGTCAGGTAACCCACCTGCTCGCACCGGTCCATCAGCATATCCGTTACGGCGCCGCGCATATCCGGAGGCACCGGATCGGTCACAAGGCAGGTCAGGTTGCCGGTGGGGTCCAGAAGGACATACCGGTAGTTTTTCATTGCTCCCGCATCCTCCTGAGGAACTGGATGGTCCTTTCCCTGGTGGGGTGGTCGATGACATCCTTCGGGTCGCCCTCCTCCACGATGACCCCGCCGTCCATGAACACCACGTAATCCGACACGTCCCGGGCGAAAGCCATTTCGTGGGTCACGATGACCATCGTCATCTTTTTTTCGGCCAGCCCCCGGATCACCTTCAGGATCTCGCCGGTCAGCTCCGGGTCCAGGGCCGAGGTGGGTTCGTCGAAAAAGAGGATCTTCGGGTTCATCGCCAGCGCCCGGGCGATGGACACCCGCTGCTGCTGCCCTCCGGAAAGCTGGCACGGGTAGGCGTCCGCCTTGTCCCGGAGCCCCATCTGCTCCAGCAGGTCCAGGGCTTCCTTTTTCACCTCGTCCTTATCCCGCTTCTGAACCAGCATCGGCGCTTCCATCACGTTTTTCAGGACCGAATAATGGGGGAACAGATTGAAGTTCTGGAACACCAGGCCGAACATGTTCCTTACCTCGCGGATGGTCTTCGGCGGCGCGTAGACGGATCTGCCGTTCTCGTCCCGGGCGGCGTAAAGTCCGTTGTAAACGAGGTCCCCGCCGTCCATTTTTTCGAGCAGCGTCGCGCAGCGCAGAAGGGTTGATTTGCCGCTGCCGCTGGGCCCGATGATGGACAGCACCTGGTTCTTCCTGACGCTGAGGTTCAGATCCGTCAGCACCTCCAGGCCGCCGAAGCTTTTGCGGATGTGTTTGATTTCAAGCAGGTTTTCCATGGCCGTCCCTCCTTATTTGTAATAGCTCATGGCCTTTTCCGCCCGGCCCATCACAAAGTCCACGGCGAGATTGAACACGTAATAGAACGCGCCGGCCACAAGGAACGGGATGAAGCTGGACTGGGAATTGGCGATCTGCTTGCCGATGGTGAACATCTCCTGGTAGGCCACGGTGAAGGCCATCGAGGTATCCTTCACCAAGGTCACCACCTCGTTGGTGATGCTGGGAAGGATGCGCTTGACCACCTGCGGCAGGATGATGCGCATAAAGGTCTGCGTTTTGGAATATCCCAGCACCTCCGCCGCCTCGTACTGCCCTACCGGCATGGATTCGATGCCGCCGCGGTAGATCTCGGCGAAATAGGCCGCGTAGTTGATGGCGAAGGCGATCACCACCGGGACCAGCTTGTTGCGGGCGACCCGGAGGCCGAACAGATAAAAGGGCCCGTAGGTCACCGCCAGCAATTGCAGCATCAGCGGCGTTCCCCGGAGGACGGATATCACAAACCGCGTGATCCAGGAGACGACACGGATTTTGCTCATGCGCAGCAGCGCCACCAGCATGCCCAGGGGCAGGGAGAACAGGAGCGTCAGGAAAAAGATGGCGCAGGTCTTGCCGAAGCCTTCGCCCATTTTGAGAATCATCGTATCCAGGGACATGGATGCACCTTTCTGTGTATAAGGATGAGGTTGAAGAGGGTTTGCGGCCGCGTCGGGAAAAACCGCCGGAAAAAACCACCCGGGAGCCCGAAGGCGTCCCGGGTGAAGGCCCCGCGCGGGGGGATCAGTCCGCGTTCAGGAACAGCAGATTGTTGACGATGTCCGGGTATTTTGCCGCGATCTCGGCATAGGTGCCATTGGCCACCAGTTCCTGCACGGCCCCGTCGACCTTTGCGCAAAGCTCCGCGTCGCCGGAACGGAAGGCGATGCCGTACTGCTCGGCGCCCAGGTTTTCATCCAGGATCACAAGGTCGTCCCTGCCGGAAACGAAGCTCCTTGCGACGGGCAGGTCCACGAACACGGCGTCCACCGCGCCGCCGTCAAGCTCGGTGAAGCAGATCAGGAAGCTCTGGCAGGTGACCAGCTGGCCGAAGGTGGCGGTCATGTCCTGAAGGTCGCCGTTCAGCAGCGCCTCGCCGGAGGTGCCCAGCTGCACCGCGACGTATTTGCCCTTCAGGTCCGCGGAAGAAGCGATGCCGCTGTCCTTTTTGACCACCAGCACCTGGGTGTTGTCATAATAGGGAGCGGAAATCACATAGCCGGCTTCCTTCATCGAATCCAGGATGGTCATGCCGGACCAGATGAAATCGCATTCCATGTTGTCCAGCTGGATCAGCTTATTGTCCCAGTCCACGGGGAAGATCTTAAGATCATAGCCGAGAAGATCGCACACGGCCTTGCAGACCTCCACGTCAAAGCCGGTGTATTCGCCGCTGTCGTCCATATAGCTGAAGGGGGGATATTCCGGATCGATGCCCATCACCAGGGTATCCGCCAGGGCGGAAAGGGCCGTCAGGGAAAGAGCCAGGGCAAGGACCAGGCAGAAAAGCTTCTTCATTTTGTCTCCTCCTCATCCGCGTCTTCGCGGAGCGTTAAAATTGTTGCATTAGCACATTAACACTCTATTGCGCTAAAGTCAAGTGCCGGGCAGCGCAAATTTGCTTGTTTACGTCTGTTTTTCCCCCCGGATACCGAAAAAGAACATTTTTTTGCGCCGCCCCTGGGGTATTGTTCCGTTTCCGGCTCCCCGCGGCCCGGCACGTGGAATCCCCGCGTTTTTTTGCGTCGCCCCTGGGGCATTGCTGCGCTTCGGGATCCCCGCGGTCCGGCACAGGGAATCTCCTTGTTTTTTAAACCAAAACAGACCGTTAAAACACAAAAAAGGTAACTGTTCAGTCGTGTGTGAAGGAGAACAAACGTATGGCAGCAGCGGGGAGGTATCGGAGGGATCTCCCTCCGATTATGATCCGTTTCAG
>CADANQ010000098.1 GCA_902789365.1 uncultured Eubacteriales bacterium | reverse complement strand
TGCCGCTGAAACGGATCATAATCGGAGGGAGATCCCTCCGATACCTCCCCGCTGCTGCCATACGTTTGTTCTCCTTCACACACGACTGAACAGTTACCAAGCGTCAAAAAAGGACCGCCCGCGGCGGTCCTTTTTTGTGAAGAGCGCGCTGTCTTCCGCCGCGCCTGCGCGGCTTGTTTTTACCTTTGGCGGCCTTCGCAGTCGTAATAGACCTCGCCGCCCCTGAGGGGATCGCCGTACATTTCGAACATCTCGCCGACGGTGACGCACATGTACCCGTTTTCCTCCAGCCACTGCAGAACCAGTTCCAGGTATTCCGAGCAGCGGGGGTTCAGATCGTGGAAGAGGACCACGCTGCCGGGTTTGGTCTTGCTGCGGACGATGCCCGCGATCCTCTGGACCTGGTCCGATCCGGGATCGGTGGAGGTGACCGACCACTGGATCATCGGAAGGTTCGCCCCGCCCGAAATATACCGGCGGTAATAGCCCCCGGGGGCGCGCATATAGGACGCGCCCCTGCCGATGATTGAGATCAGCAGGTTATCGAACTTTTCCTTCCATGTCATCACGTTGTCGGGGCTCAGGTCTTCATAGACGTGGACCCAGTTGTGGCTTTCGGCGTCGTGGAGGGCGTCGTGGGCCCGGGCGGCGCACCAGCGCCCGCTGCCCAGGGCGGTGCCGACCATAAAAAAGGTGCCCTGGGCCCCGTAGCGGCGAAGGGTCTGCAGCACCCGCACGGTGGAATTGCCGTTGGGGCCGTCGTCAAAGGTGAGGGCCACCAGGTCATAGCGGGAATTGTCGGTCTGGGCCAGGGCTTCCGCGGTCATATATTCCCTGAGGGAAGCATAGCTGAAGCTGACGTGCATCAGGGTGTTTTTCCCGGGATAGATCTCGTCGGCCCGGTAATGCAGCGTCAGACGGCCGGGGCTCAGGGTGAAGCGCGCTTCCTTCAGGGCGTCGGGGCTGCATAAAATGGCCATCTGCTCGCTGTCGGCGGTATCCTTGGGCCAATAGGCAGTCAGCTCCTGCCGGACGGTCGACGCCAGAAGGTCCCATACGGCGCTGTCCTCTTTGAGGACGTCGGTCAGGCGGACGCGGCTGCCGGTCTCCATATCGTAGACGCGGGTATCCGCGTCAACGTAGATCTGCTCCTTGTCCCAGGCGATGGAGGCGACGGACAGGAAGCTCATCCAGGAGGAGCCGGTGCGGAAAATCTGGGCTCCCACGTCCAGGTAATTGTCGGCGACGGTCCCGACGCCGGAAGGAAGCCGCTGCATGCCGCGGGCGAACATCCCGTCCAGCAGGACGCGCATTTCCTCGTCCACCGTGGCGTTGGCGGTGTCCGGGTAGGTGATCATGGTATAGACCTTGGTGCGGATATAGGTTTTTCCGCTGTCCCGCTGGGTAAAGCGCAGAACGGCGGGAATGCTCCCGGCCGAAGCGGCGGGGACGGACAGAATGAGGACGAACAGAAGACACAAAGCGCTGAGGGTCTTTTTCATCGGCGGGTTCTCCTTTTTTACGGGGAGGCGGAATCGTAAAAAAACGGCCTCCCGTGACACGCGGGACGGCGGGACCGGAGGGGATCCCTCCCGCGCGGATGCGGGTATTATACCGTTTTGGACGCCCGCGCGTCAACAAGCCGCGGGGATTGCATAACGGGCGAAAAAATGGTATCATCTTATACTGGTCGGGAACGCTTATCCGGCGTTTTCCCGCTTTCCTGCGGCGTCGGGCATTTCACGGCGCCGCCGGCGAACTGAGATCGCGGAGGGCCGTCTTTGCGGCGCCGCCTCCCCGATCGGAAATTTTCAGCGAGGGATTATGGCACAGAATTATGACGCCAGCGCCATCCGGGTGCTGGAGGGACTGGACGCGGTGCGCATGCGTCCCGGCATGTATATCGGCACCACCGGCAGCCGCGGGCTGCACCACCTTTTGTGGGAGATTGTGGACAACGGCATCGACGAATGCATGGGCGGCTTCGCCACCGAGGTGCAGGTGACGCTGCATAAGGACGGCAGCGCCTCGGTGTGGGACAACGGGCGCGGCGTTCCCGTGGACATGCACCCGGAATTGGGCATTTCCGGCGTGGAGGTTATTTATACCCGCCTTCACGCCGGAGGCAAGTTCGGCAACGAAAACTACGCCTATTCCGGCGGCCTCCATGGGGTGGGCGCCAGCGTGGTCAACGCCCTGAGCCGCTGGATGACGGTGGATTCCTTCAGGGACTGGACCCACTGGGCCATCCGCTTTGAAAGCAATTACGACGAAAAGGAAGGCAAGGTCATGGCCGGGAAGCCCGTGACCCCCCTGGAGCGGCTGGGCAACACCCGCAAGCGGGGCACCCTGGTGCGCTTCCTTCCGGACGACCGCATTTTTGAGGATACGGTGTTCAACCACGACGTGGTGCGCTCCCGCCTGAGGGAGCTGGCCTACCTGAACCCCAACGTAAGGATTACCCTGACCGACGAAAGGACGGCCGACAGCGCCGGGCGGACGGAGGAATTCTGCTACGCCGGGGGCATCGCGGATTACGTGCGCTGGCTCAACCGGGAAAAAACGCCCCTGACGGACGAGATCATCGTTTTTTCCGGCCAGAAGGACGACATCCGCTTCAGCGCGGCGGTCCAGTACACCGACAGCTATTCCGTTTCGGTGTTCTCCTTCGCCAACAACATTTCAACCGGCGAGGGCGGCACCCACGAGGCGGGGTTCAGGAGCGCCTGGACCCGGATATTCAACGATTACGCCCGCAGGATCGGCGCCCTGAAGGAAAAGGACAACAACCTTTCCGGCGAGGATTTCCGGGAGGGCCTGACCGCCGTCATTTCCGTGATGGTCAAAAATCCCCAGTTTGAGGGGCAGACCAAGGGCAGGCTCGGCAACACCGAGGTGCGTCCGGCGGTGGAAAGCATCGTCATGAACGAAATGACGCTGTACCTGGAGGACCTCAAGAACCAGGACCTGGGGCAGAAAATCGTCGAAAAAGCCCTCAAGTCCGCCAAGGTGCGGGAGGCGGCCCAGAAGGCCAAGGACCTGGCCAGGAAGAAGAGCGCCCTGGAAGCCGCCCCGCTGGTGGGCAAGCTTTCGGCCTGCACCGGCAGGAAGGCCGCGGAGAACGAGCTTTTCATCGTGGAGGGCGACAGCGCCGGCGGCAGCGCCAAGCAGGGCAGGGACCGCCGCTTCCAGGCGATCCTGCCGCTGCGGGGCAAGCCCCTGAACGTTGAAAAAAAGCGCATCGACCAGGTGCTTGCCAACGAGGAGTTCCGCTCCATCATCACCGCTCTGGGAACGGGGATCGACGAGGACTTTACCCTGGACAGCCTCAAATACCACAAGGTCATCATCCTGGCCGACGCCGACCAGGACGGCGCCCATATCAGGGCCATCCTGCTGACCTTCTTCTACCGCTATATGCGGGAGCTGGTCACCGAGGGCCACGTCTTTATCGGCATGCCGCCCCTGTACGCGGTCAAACGCGCCTCGGGCATCCAGTACGCCTATGACGACCGGGAGCTGAAGAAGCTCACGAAGGGGCTGAAGGGCGGCTACACCGTCCAGCGCTACAAGGGCCTGGGCGAAATGAACCCGGAGCAATTGTGGGAGACCACCATGGACCCGAAGAACCGCAAGCTGATGCAGGTGACCATCGAGGACGCGGTGCGGGAGGACAGCCTGATCACCACCCTCATGGGCGACAAGGTGGAGCCACGCCGGGAATACATCACCGAGCACGCCGAATTCAACAAGGCGGACCGGTTTGAGGGCACCCTGGAGGACAGCTACCGCATGACCTGGGGCAAAAACGACAAATAAACACTGAAACAGATCATCCGGGCCTCCGCCCGGAAGAACGCGATAAAGGTGGAACGACATGGCAAAGAAACCGCCGGAGCCTCCGGTATACACTCCCGATATCATCCAGGCATCCCTGGAGGAGGTCATGCATCAGAGCATGATGCCCTATGCCGAATACGTCATCCTGGAGCGGGCGATCCCCAGGGTGGAGGACGGCCTGAAGCCGGTGCAGCGCCGTATCCTGTTCACCATGCAGGAGCTGGGCCTCACCCCGGACAAGCCCCACCGCAAATGCGCCCGCATCGTCGGCGACTGCCTGGGCAAATACCATCCCCACGGCGATACCTCGGTGTACGACGCCCTGACGCGCATGGGCCAGCCCTTCAATATGCGGGGACTGCTGGTGGACGGCCACGGCAATTTCGGCTCCATCGACGGGGACAGTCCCGCCGCGATGCGTTATACCGAGGCCCGCATGGCCCCGCTGGCGATGCAGATGCTGCGGGACATCGACAAGGACACGGTGCCCTTCCGGCTGAACTTCGACGACACCCTGAAGGAGCCGGACCTGCTGCCCGCCAGGTTCCCCAACATCCTGGTGAACGGCGCCAGCGGCATCGCCGTGGGCCTGGCCACCAACATCCCTCCCCACAACCTCCGGGAGGCGGTGAACGCCTGCTGCGCGCAGATCGACGACCCGGACATTTCCCTGGACGACCTGATGAAGCTGCTTCCGGCCCCGGATTTCCCCACCGGCGGCATCCTGATGGACACGCCGGAGATCCGCCAGGCCTACGAAACCGGACGGGGAAAACTGACCCTCCGGGCGAAGGTGCATATTGAGGACGGCCCCTCCGGACGCAGGCTGATCTGCATCACCGAGGTGCCCTACAACGTCAACAAGGCCCAGATGCTGGAAAAGATCCTGCGGCTCAGCGAGGAGAAAAAGGGCCAGCTGGGCGGGATTTACGACATCCGGGACGAAAGCGACCGCACCGGCATGCGGGCGGTTATCGAGGTCCGCAGGGACGCCGACGCGGGAAAGATTCTGAAGACGCTTTACAAATATTCCGACCTGCAGGTGACCTTTGGGGTCAACCTGGTGGCCGTGGCCGAGGGCAAGCCCCTGACCATGGGGCTGAAGACCGTCCTTAGCTATTACATCGGCCACCAGAAGACGGTGGTCCGCCGCCGCACCGAATACGAGCTGGCCCAGGCCCGGGCCCGGGCCCACATCCTGGAAGCGCTGATCGTCGCCGTGGACAACCTGGACGAGGTGCTCGCCCTGATCCGTTCCTCCAAAAACGGCAGGGAAGCCCGCACGCGCCTGATGGACCGTTTCGGCTTTGACGAGGCCCAGGCCCAGGCCATCCTGGATTTGAGGCTTCAGCGCCTGACGGGCCTGGAGATCGAGACCCTGCGGAAGGAATACGCCGATATCCTGAAGCTGATCACCACCCTGGAAGGGATCCTCGCCAGCGAAAAGAAGCTGATGAACGTGATCAAGAAGGAGATGCGCGAAATCGCGGACACCTACGGCGACGACCGCAGGACGGCAATCGAAAAGGGCGAGGAGGAGGCCGAGGAGGAAGAGGAGACCGAGGAGATCATCCCCGACGACGCGGTGGTGTGCCTGACCCGGGCGGGGCTCCTTCGCAGGTACGCCCCCCGGACCTTTGAAAAGCTGGACCTGCCCGAAAAGGAGGGGGACTTCAACCGCTTCGTCTTCCGCACCCAGACGGACCACAGCCTTTTGTTCTTTACCGACCGGGGCAACGTGTTCGTCCTGAAGGTCGGGGACCTGGCGGAAATCACCCGTCCCAGGGAAAGGGGCGTCAGCCTCAGCGGGGTCCTGAACGGACTTGAAAAGGGCGAAAACTGCGTCCGGATGCTGGACGTATCCCCCGGCGAGATCCAGGGCCCGGGCGAGGTGATGTTCGTGACATCCCAGGGCATGGTCAAGCGCATGGCCATGACGGAATTCGCTGTCCGGCGCAGAACCTTCGGCGTGATTTCTCTTAAAAACGACGACACGCTGCTGGACGTTATGCGCTGCGCCGAAAACGACGAAATGCTGCTTGTGACAAGAAAGGGCCAGGCCATCCGTTTCGACGCGGCCGAGGTGCCCGTGAGCGGCCGCAGCGCGGCCGGGGTGCGGGGCATCCGCCTGGACGAAAAAGACCGGGTGATCCACGGCGCCGTTTTTGACAACGGCGCGCAGCTGGTCGTGATGACCGAGCGGGGCTACGCCAAGAAAGTTATGGGCGCCCTCGCCGACAGCCAGGCCCGGGGCGGCAAGGGCGCGAAATGCGTCACCCTGAGCCGCGACGGACTGACCGGCACCTATGTGGCGGCATGCGTTGTGGTGCGGGGCCTGACGAATATGACCGTGGTGCAGAAGAGCGGCACCCTGACCCCGATCTCCACCGAGGACCTTGGGGCCGCGTCGATGAACGACAAGGGCAGGCCGGTGGTCATGGCACTGATGGACGACGTGGTAACCGACCTGATTATGTAACGGAGGGATGAAATGGACCGGCGTTTGTCAAGGATCCGCAATTTCTGCATTATCGCGCATATCGACCACGGTAAGTCCACCCTGGCGGACCGCATCCTGGAAAAGACCGGGGTGTTCGAGCAGCGCCAGATGGTGGAACAGATCCTGGACAGCATGGAGCTGGAGCGGGAGCGGGGGATCACCATCAAGTCCAAGCCGGTCAACATGCGCTACCGCGCAAAGGACGGCGAGGAATACGAACTGAACCTGATCGACACCCCCGGCCACGTGGATTTCAGCTATGAGGTGAGCCGCGCCCTGGCCGCCTGCGAGGGCGCCCTCCTGGTGGTGGACGCCACCCAGGGCGTCGAGGCCCAGACCCTGGCCAACACCTATATGGCCCTGGACCACGACCTGGAGATCGTCCCGGTCATCAACAAGATCGACCTGCCCTCTGCCCAGGTGGACGAAACCCGGAAGGACATTGAGGACGAAATCGGCCTTGACGCCTCGGACGCCCCGGCCATTTCCGCCAAGCAGGGCATCGGCATCGAGGACGTGCTGGAGGCGGTGGTCCAAAGGATCCCGGCCCCCGGCGGCGAGGAGGACCGGCCGCTGAAGGCGCTGGTCTTCGACGCGAAATACGACAATTACCGCGGGGCCATCTGCTATGTGCGCGTGATGGAGGGAAAGGTCTTTCCCGGAATGAGGATGCGCCTGATGCAGTCCGGGGCCGAATTCGACGTGGTGGAGGTGGGGGTCTTCGACCCGGGCTTCAGGCCCAGGGAAGCCCTTCTGCCCGGCGAGGTGGGGTATATCAGCGCTTCCATCAAGGACGTGCGGGACACCCGAGTGGGCGATACCGTCACCGACGCCCAGCGCCCGGCGGACACCCCCCTGCCCGGTTACAAGGAAGTACAGCCGGTGGTCTTCTGCGGCATTTATCCCGCCGACGGCGCCGACTATGACAACCTGAAGGACGCCCTGGAGAAGCTGAGGATGAACGACGCCAGCCTTTCCTTCGAGCCCGAGACCAGCGCGGCCCTGGGCTACGGCTTCCGCTGCGGCTTCCTGGGCCTTCTGCACATGGAGATTATCCAGGAGCGGCTGGAGAGGGAATTCGACCTGGGGCTGATCACCACGGCGCCCAGCGTTATCTACCGCCTGAAAAAGACCGACGGGACCGAGCTGAACCTGGACAATCCCTCCAACATGCCGCCGGCGACCGAAATCGCCTCCATGAGCGAGCCCTTCGTCCGCGCCTCAATCTATACGCCCCAGGAATTCCTGGGAACGCTGATGGACCTTTGCAAAAGCAAGCGGGGCGTTTATGTGGACATGCAGTACGAGGGCAAGCGGGTGCGGCTGGAATTCGACATGCCCCTGAACGAGATTATTTTCGACTTTTTCGACCAGCTCAAGTCCCGCTCCCGGGGCTACGCCAGCTATGACTACGAAATCACCGGATACCGGGAGAGCGACCTTGTGAAGATGGACATCCTGCTCAACGGCGAGCTCTGCGACGCCTTCACGATGATCGTCTTCCGGGACAACGCCTACGCCCGGGGCCGCGCTATCTGCGAAAAGCTGAAGGACGTCATTCCAAGGCAGCAGTTCGAAATCCCCATCCAGGCGGCCATCGGCGGCAAGATCATCGCCAGGGAAACCGTCAGGGCCGTGCGCAAGGACGTGCTGGCCAAGTGCTACGGCGGCGACATCACCCGCAAGAAAAAGCTGCTTGAAAAACAGAAGGAAGGCAAAAAGCGCATGCGCCAGTTCGGCACGGTGGAGCTGCCCGGCGAGGCCTTCATGGCGGTGCTGCGCATGAGCGACGACTGACGCCGGCACCCGGCGGTCCTTTAAAGCGAAAAGAGGGAAAAGGGGTGAAAAGTTGAACGGTGTGGATATTGTGATCCTGGTGATCCTCGGCGTCAGCGTGGTCTACGGCGTGTATCACGGCTTCCTTCAGACGGTGCTGTCGGCGGCCTGCTTTCTGCTGTCCGTGGGTATGGCGTTCCTGATCGGTCCCTCCTTATCCGCGCTGATCAGGAACAATTCCGGCATTACCTCCACCCTTTCCACCTACACCGACGCGGTGGCGCGGGTAGGCGACGTGGATCTGGCCCAGACCAGCGCCGCGTCGCTGGATAACTACGGCATTCGCCGTGTGCTTGACGCGGTGGGCCTGCCGAAGGCGCTGGCCGACACGCTGGAGAAAAACCTGACGGGCCGAACCCTGGCGGGCGAAGGCGCCGTGACGGTGAACGATTACGTAAAAAACACCCTGGTGAACGCGGCGGTGAGCGTGGGATGCTATGTGGCTGTATTCGTAATCACAAGCGTCCTGCTGGGCCTGGTATGCAGCCTGATTAAGCATGTGTTCAAGTTTCCGCCGCTGCGCATGGCGGACGGGGCCGCCGGAGGATTTTTCGGTTTGTGCCGGGGCCTGATTATCGTATACGTTCTGTTCCTGACGGTGCCCGTCATAGCCACGGTGGTTCCCGGGGACATCGTGACGAATTATGTTTCCGGAAGCGCCCTCGCCCCGCTGTTCCAGAGCGGCGGGTTCTTTGCGAGGGTTATCGCAAGAAGATAAAAAAGTTTTTGTACCGAGGAAGCGGGACGGCGCATGCCGTCCGAAGGAAAGACGGGGGTGAATCGGCAATGATGGAAGCAAAGGTATACCGCTGCCCTTGCTGCGGGAGCGATCTGACGTGGAGCGGTCAGACGGGCGGGATGAAATGCGACCAGTGCGGCAATTCCTTCCCGCTGGAGACGCTGCAGGGCTACGCTGAAAACGATATCCGGGACAACGCCGCGGAAGATTTCCGCTGGGACCGTCCCGCCGAGGGGACGGTGGACGGGGACACATCGAACCTTCGGGCTTTTTCCTGTCCGGGCTGCGGCGCGCAGATGGTGGTCAGCGACACCGCCGCCGCCCAGCGCTGCCCCTACTGCGGCAACGACGCCGTCATGCCCCAGGTGCTGGAGGGGAAATACCGCCCGGATGCGATCATTCCCTTCAAAAAGACCCGGGAGGAGGCGGTGGAGGCCTACCGGCAGCTTTGCAGGAAGAAAAAGCTGGTCTCCCGGCATTTCCTCAGCAACGCGGTGATGGATAAGATTACCGGCATCTACGTGCCCTTCTGGCTGTTCGACTGTGACGCCGACGCGGACTGCACCTATAACTGCACCCGGTCCAGCACCCGGCGCGAGGGGCAGTACATGGTCACCTATACCAAGCATTACCTGGTGCGGCGAAGCGGCGACATGGGGTTCCGGTCCCTGCCGGTCAATTCCTCCACCAAACTTGACGACACCCTGATGGAATCGGTGGAGCCCTTTCAGGCGGACGACTCGGCCGCCTTCGATCCCGGATATATCGCGGGCTTCCAGGCCGAGCGCTTCGACCAGGGCGCGGAAACCTGCCAGCGCAGGGCCGCGCAGCGCATCCGCGTAAGCGCCGCCGGCTTCTGCAGGGCGGACGTGAACGGCTACGGAACGGTGACGCCCAAAAGCACGCGTGTGAACATCCGGAAAAGCCGCTCCAGAAACGTGCTGATGCCGGTATGGATTCTGAACAATACCTGGAAGGGGAAAAACTATACCTTCGCGATGAACGGGCAGACGGGGAAGATTATCGGGAATCTTCCGATGGACCCGACGCGCACCTCGCTGCTGGGCGCCGGACTGTTCCTGGGGATCGGCCTTGCCGCGGCGGCGATCGTCTATTTTCTTATCCGGGGAGGGGCCATGTGATGAAAAAGGTTTTGCTGATACCGGTCCTGATCCTTGTCCTCGCGCTGCCGTGGATGAGCGTGTCCGCGGACAATTCGCCGCTCAGGGATTATTTTTCCAACCTTCCCGTAACCTCGTCCACCGCGGCTCCCTCCCGCACGGGCCTTGTGACCGACGAAACGGGGAACCTGACGGCCCGGGAAATCGAGGCGCTTGAGGAAACCTGCCGGGAAATCGGGGACAGATACGGCCTGGTTGTGATGATCCGGCTGGTGAACAGGACCCCGGGCTATACCCAGAGCGATTCAGACGCCGGCTATTACGGACTGAGGCAGTATGCGGCGGATTACTACGACGCCCGGTATTCGCGGAAGGACGGGGTGATATTTACCGTCCGGCTCAGCGACCGCTGGTACGTCAGCGTGACCACCGGACGGGGGGAGCGGGCCCTGCCCTCCCAAAGGCTGGACGCGTGCGAGGACGCGGCGCAGCCGTACCTTAAGTCCGGAAGGTATTACGACGCCTTCAGCGCGTACCTTAAAAAGCTGGATAATTATCTGGACAGGTACTGGGATTCATCCGCCGACCCGACGGGATGGGAACCGGAAAAGCCTTCGGTCTATACGGGCGGCGGCTACACCGCGCGTCAGCCCGCGGACCCGATGGCCCGCCTCATGAAAACCCTGCCGGTTATAGGGATCGTCTCGGCGGCGATTACGGGCATCGTCCTCCTGTGTGTCCGGAACTCCATGCGGACCGCCAGGAAAAAGGACGACGCCGGCAATTATATCTCCCAGGCCCGGATCACGGCGCGGCAGGACCTGTACCTGTACACCTCCCAGACCCGGCGCAGGATCGAGACCTCCTCAAGCTCCTCCTCGGGCCGCTCGGGCCACGGCGGCGGCGGCCACTTCAGCAGCGGCGGCGGCGGCCACGGCTCAAGCCACGGCGGCAGATTCTGATCCCGGGGGAATACAACGCCGCTTTCATTCGTTGTATCTGTTCAGTCCTACGGACAGTTTAGATACCGCGGGGGGTACCCGTACCCCCCGCGAGCCCCCCGGGCGAAGAGGGGAGTCCGGGGAAGGAAAACCCCTTCCCCGGGTCCCCAACCCGCCGGCGGCGCCGGTTTCCTGCGTCCAAGCGGCACCGCCGGCCGGGTACGAACCCCGAACCTCTCCTGCGGGAACGGTTCGGGGTGTC
>CADANQ010000097.1 GCA_902789365.1 uncultured Eubacteriales bacterium | reverse complement strand
GATACCCTTCATGTCTCCGCCGCATCGGCGCTCGAGTCGGTCCTCACCGTTGCTCTATCCTCCGCTGCGACGGATACATATTACCACGGGACAAGACGACTGTGCGGTTGCAAAATCAAATTGTCCTTGACAAAGGGTACACTACATGCAAGTAGCCGTCGCATAAACAGCGCACGCAAAAAGAGGCCCGGAAGCCTCTTTTTGCGTGCACTGTACCCGTCAGGCGATGTGCTTTTTGTAAGCGCGGTGTTCGCACCAGGCCAGAAGGAGCATGCCCAGCAGCATGATGCCGTAGGTGGCCAGGTGGGGGAGTTCGTAGTAATCCGTGAAGGGAATGGGCTTATCCAGGAAGAATTCGCAGGCCACGAAGATGCCGGCCGCAAGGAGCGCCAGGAGGGGTGGGAGGCCGGTGCCGCGCTTTTTGCCACTGCGGAGCCAGTGCCACAGGAGCACGCCTTCGATGACGAGCATCGAGAAAAGCTGCTCCACCTTGACGAATTCGTGCCAGACGTAGTTTTCGGTCAGCAGGCTCTGGAAGAGGATCTGTCCCAGGCACAGAAAGAACACGCTTCGGGCGAAGCAATGGGGTTTTTTGCGGAAGTACAGCACGGACACCAGGAAGACGGCAAACGCGAAGAGCGCTTCCATGATGAACACGGCCAGGTAGTATTCCGTATAGTCATCCCCATAGTTTACGGGGAGGCAGAAGGGCAGGCGGCAGAGGAAGGGGGATTCTTCCGGGTCGAAGTAGCGGCCACAGCCGTAGGTGCCCAGCATGAATTCGCCGGCCCGGGCGACGGCGGCCGTAAGGACGCCCCAGGGGGCGAAAAGGTCCAGGGATTCGCCCATGGTCAATCCGGAGGTCTTTCCGGCAATGACGGCGCCGAGGCACGCGCCCAGGGCGCCGCCGAAAAACGAAAAGCGGTTGGGGTGCATATCGGTCAGCGTCCCGACGAAGCCTTCCGAAAGGGTGTAGGTCATTTTGCAGATCATGAACATGCCCTTGGACAGCGCCGCGCCGATCACCGCGCCAAGGAAGAGGGCGGCCGCGGCGAAGGCAAAGGGCTTGTTTTTGATGTGCACGATCACGAACAGCAGCGCGGAAAGAAGGGCGCCGCCCAGGAGGAAATAGATGTATCCGTCAAGGATCGTCAGTTCTTCCATGGTTCACCTCTCAGTCCGGCTGGTAGGCCGAGGCGAAATAGATGATGTCGGGAACGGCGCGGATGTTCTGGGCGCCGGTGTTGTTCACTTTTTTGCCCAGGAAGATCAGCTGGCAGGAATTTCCGCCGTCCAGGTTATAGGCCACCTTCACGTCGCCCAGGGACTGGATGAGTTTGATGAAGTTTTCCATGTCCAGGCCGTACCTGGCGCAGCACACCACCATGTAGCTCAGGTCGCCCAGCTGGCAGATGGCGATGCGCTGGGCCCGCTCGTGGGGCTTGGTGTTGCGCTGGCAGCTTTCCTTGACGTAGCAGACCTCGCCGTCCCGGATCAGCGCGGGGCCGAAATCAAAGGCGTTGATGACCTTTTTGCCGTTGACGGTGGTCTTGTCGGCATGGATGGGATCCTCGGCGGCCAGGATGACGTGGAAATTGCCGTCCTCGTCGATAAGGAGGAGGTCCTGGTGGGTGGTGACGCTGTCATGGTAGAGTACGCCCTGGCGAAGGACGTAGACGTTGTCCCGGTTGCTGTAATAATCGCCGTTGATGGCTACAACCGCGTTGACGCGCTTGGCGATGACGCTGGCTTCCACCCGCTGAGAGGAATTGAAGGAGCCCGCCGGCGCGGTCCTGAGTTGGCTGGGATCGGCGATGGTGATATAGGCTACGTAATAGGTGCAGTAGAATTCCTCGCTCTGCACCCATTCGCGGGTGACGTGGATGGAGGGATCGTCGTATTCCATTTTGCCCTGTTCGTATTTCTCGGTCAGCGGCATGCCGCCCGACAGGTCGATGGGCAGGGGCACGATCTCGGCATGGGCGGCGGAAAACAGGAGCATCAGGGCAAAGACGCAGCTGAAGAGCCGCATGGCGCTGGATGGGGTCATGGGGAATACCTCCTGATAAGAACGTCGGATTGAAAAATGAAAGGCGACATTCCGCGATGCCTGGGAGAAGAAGGAACGTGGGAAAAGCCTTTTCCGCAATATTATAAATGGAAACCGTCCGCTGCGCAACCGAAAAATGCGGTGAGCGGCGGGACGGAGGGCGTACGCGGCGGGTACGGGGGACATTTGAGGTCCGCTGCGTTCGTCATATGCGGCAGGGGGAACCTCATCCGGCGGCTTCGCCGCCACCTTCCCCGTGCGCGGGGAAGGCAACACGGACTGCCGCGTGACTTTCGCTGAAAAATGACACACCGCGTTTTTTCATGTGCTCCGGGCACCTGTGTGCAAGGGAGCACGGGCTGCTGCCCGCCTTTCGCCGAAACAGTCTGCCGGATGTTTTTCGCTCCGGGTCCCGGCATTCGAAAAGGGCTTACGGAAGCGGCCCCGGCTTCCCTGCCCCTGCCTCAGGGCAGAATCTCCACGGGACAGCGCAGGGGAACGGCGGGGAAGAGGAGGGCGATGTCCCGGTTGTCCAGGGCGACGCAGCCCGCGGTCCAGTCGCTGCCGGCTCCGCCGCCGTGAATGCAGATTTCCCCGCCCAGGAAGGAGCCCCAGGGAGGCCGGTTTCCCAGCCGGCGCGCCTCCTCGATGAGGCCAAGAAGGCGCTCGTCCGCTCCGCCCTTGCGGGCGTCGGCGGGGGAAGGGTAATCCAGCCCCAGGGAGGGGCCGAAGCGGCCGGCGGGGTTTTTGAGGCATACCAGGTATGCGCCTTCGGGGGTCCTGCCGTCCCCCTCCCGTTCCTTGGGGCCCTCGGGACAGCGTCCCAGGCCGACGCGGAAGGAAAAGACCTTCCGGCCGTTTTCGAAGGCCTCAAGGGTCCTTTGGGATTTGACGATGACGATGCGGTCGATCATGCTGCGCCTCCGGAACGGGGTGATGAGAGAAAAAGGAAACGGAGAAAACGAAAAAATAAAAAAACTGTTAAAATGCGGCCGCCCCGGAAAATCTATGGTATAATGGCGGTTGTATGCCAATGTCGGGATGAAAGGAACGAGGTATGAAGATCGGATTTGATCATGACAAATATACCCGGATGCAGTCTGAAAGGATTCTGCAGAGGATCGGGGAATTCGGCGGCAAGCTGTACCTGGAGCTGGGCGGCAAGCTGTTTGACGATTACCACGCCTCCCGTGTGCTCCCGGGCTTCAAGCCGGACAGCAAGATTTCCATGCTGCTCAGGATGAAGGACAAGTGCGAGCTGATCATCGCCATCAGCTCCGGCGACATCGAAAAGAGCAAGGTCCGGGGCGACCTGGGAATCACCTATGACGCCGACGTGCTCCGCCTGATCGACGCGTTCCGCGGCATCGGGATGATGGTGACCGGCGTGGTCATGACCCGCTTTTCCGGCCAGCAGAGCGCCGCGGCCTTCCAGAAGCGCTTGGAGGACCTGGGCGTCAGGGTGTGGAGGCACTATCCCATCGAGGGCTATCCCTACGACGTGGAAAAGATCGTCAGCCCCGAGGGCTTTGGCAAAAACGAGTATGTGGAGACCACCCGTCCCCTGGTGCTGGTGACGGCGCCGGGCCCCGGCAGCGGCAAGATGGCCGTGTGCCTGAGCCAACTGTACCAGGAGAACCAGCGGGGCGTGCAGGCGGGCTACGCCAAATTCGAAACCTTCCCCATCTGGAACCTGCCCCTCAAGCACCCGGTGAACATGGCCTATGAGGCCGCGACGGCGGACATCGCCGACATGAACATGATCGACCCCTTCCACCTGGAGGCCTACGGGGTGACGACGGTGAATTATAACCGGGACATCGAAATCTTCCCGGTGCTCAGCGCGCTGTTTGTCAGGATCATGGGGCACAGCCCCTACCGGTCCCCGACGGACATGGGCGTGAACATGGTGGGCAACTGCATCACCGACGACGCGGTGTGCCGGGAAGCCTCGGCGCAGGAGGTCATCAGACGCTATTATAATGCCAGGTGCGGCCTGAAGCAAGGGACATCGACACCCTCCGAGGAGGAAAAGCTCCGCCTGCTGATGCGCCAGATGAACCTGAGCGACGAATCGAGGCCGGTCATCGGCGCGGCCAGGAAGCGGGCCGAGGAGACCGGAGCGCCGGTCATGGCCATCGCTCTGGAGGGCGGGAAAATCATCACCGGGAAGACTTCTTCCCTGTTGGGCCCCTCCGCCGCGGCGCTGCTCAATGCCGTCAAGGCGCTGACGGGCATCCCCAAAGAGGTCCACCTGATCTCTCCCGAGGTCATCCGGCCCATCCAGGAGCTGAAATGCACCTATCTGGGGAACCATAATCCCAGGCTGCATTCCGACGAGGTGCTTTTGGCCCTGTCCATCAGCGCGGCCAACGACCCAAATGCCGCCGAAGCGATGGCGGCGCTGCCGCGGTTAAAGGACTCCGAGGCCCATTCCACCGTCATCCTTCCGCATATCGACGACGATATCTACCGCCGGCTGGGCATCCGGGTGACCCAGGACCCCCGGTACCAGGTCAAAAAACTTTACCACGGCTGATTTTTTCGGGAAGAAACGGGACCGGGAAAGCGTTTGATGATTGGAGCGATGCCGTTGAGGCTGTTTTTGATTTCATCGGGAACCGAACGGCATGGAGGGCCTGCGTTCGGGAAAACCGGTTTTCGCGCCCGGGGCAAGGGTATGGTCTGCCTGGCTCTGCTCCTTGCCCTGATCCTGTCTTCGGGAAGCTTCGCCGCGGCGGACAGCCTTGCCGGCCTGGCGGAGCGTTATGAAAACGGGGAGGCCATGGAACTGCGGGCGGAGCTTGTCCTCCGTCAGGTTCCGGGCATGAACGCCGCGCTGCTTGAAAAGGTGAACGGCTGGCTGGGAAGGAGCGCCGTCACCGTCCGCGCGCAGAAGGGAGACGGCGGGGAAAAGGAATACGCGCTCCTGACCTTCGACGGCATCGACGTGCTGGAGGCGCGGACGATCAAAACCGGGGACGGGACAGTGACCGTTTTCCCGGGGAGCGGGCGGGCTTACCGCACCCGGGAGGGGGAGTTTTCTTTCCTTGAGGGTATGACGGGGGACGATTCCTTCCCCGTGCTTTCGCCGGACTGGGGTGAGACGCTGATCTTCAGGCTGGCGCCCCGATTTTACGAGATTGTCTCGGAAAGCGCCGAAGAGACCGCGGAGGAAACCGCCGATGTCCGGGTGAAGAATGTGGGCGTGTCTCCGATGCAGACGGTCTATGTCCTTTCCGCGGACAGCGCGAACGCCCTGTGGCCCGGGATGACGGCGTTTTTTGCGGCCGGAAGCTCCGCGCTGCTGGCGTACCGGACCATGGAAGCCGAAAACGCCGCGCAGGGCCTTGAAAACCTTGTCTTTACCGGCGCCGTCACGGTGACGAGGCTTTATGACGCGGACGGCCGGGACATGGGGATCAGGGTGAACGGCAGGTGCCGCCCCGGGGACGGAAGCGAACGGAAGCTGACCCTGACCTTCGGTGGAATTCGGGGTTCCGCGCTGTATTTCAGCCTGAACATGCCCTCGGTGAAGGGGAATCTTTCCGACCGGTGGGAGCTTTCCGCCCAGCGGAAGGCCGTGTCCGCCCGCGTTACATATACCCTGGACGGCCGTGTCTCCAGGACGGACAAGCGCGGAACGGTCAGCCTGGACCTGGAGGGGTCGGTAAAGGAGACCCTGGGGGAGAAGGGCGAAATCAGCGGCAAGGTGACCCTTTCGGGCCGGATTTACGGCATACGGAAGGGCTGGACGCTGCGGCCGGAGATTGCCCTGGACGAAAACGGGGCGGCGGGGAGCGTCCGCCTGACCATATCGACCGCCGGGGAGACCGAAACGGACCTGACGGCGCTTTTGTCCCTTGCGCCCTGCGGCGATATCCCGTCCGCGGATCATTCCGAAGAAACGGATATGACCGCCATGGGGAAGGAGGAAAGGGAAACCCTCCTTGCCCGGGAGGCGATGCCGCTGTTCAGGGTGTGGATGTACCGCATGGAGGCGCTGACCTATGAGGAGAGGGAAAGCCTCGCTCATATCCTGAGGAACGACAGCTGGATGAACGGTCCTGTGACCGCCGACCCGCCGGAAGCGCGGACGCCGGTACCGCAGGATAACGAATGGAGCGTTGAGGAGGAATCGCAATGATGAAGAAGATCGTTTCCGCCATGTGCGCGGCCGCGCTGGCCGTGACGCTGGCCGGCGGGGCGCTGGCCGCCGCGACCGACTACACCCTGGAGGAGAAGCTGGAAAAGCAGGTCGTCTCCTCCGGCCTGAGGGGTACGGTGTCCTTTGCCGCCGACGGCGACGGCTTCCTTGGAATCGACGACGCCGCGTGGCTGCTGGTCAGGGAGATCCTGCCTCAGGCGACCGTCGACGTGACCTCCACGGTGGTTTCGGACAGCCGTCCGGACAGGGAGACCCAGCTGACGATCAACAGGAACGGGGCCGCCGCGGGGCAGGCCGACATCCTTCAGGACGGGGAAACGGCGGCCTTTTCCGGCGATATGATCGGGAACGGCGTCTGGTATTCCCTGAGCCGGAACGCGGATCCCGCGAGGATCCTGTTTTCGGGCAACGGTGAATGGCCTGCCATGGGGCATATGCTCTATGAGCTGGCCTCCGCGGACGAAAGCTGGAAGGCCCGCGCATCGGGCGCGGCTTCCAATTATATGGTGAAGCTGGGCCTCTGGGTTTCCAGCAGCCAGAAGATCGCCATCCGGACCGAAGAGGGCGAAACGCGGGTGACCCACAGATGGGAGATCTCCGGGAACGAACTGAAAGCCGAAATGAAGCAGCTGATGGTGGATCTGTACAGCGACGAGGAGATGCTGGGCCTGCTGGCGGAGATCTTTACGCCCGAGGAGAGCGCGGCCTATCTGCATCCCGGCATGATGAACGTTTTCTTCAGCATCCTGGACGGCATCGAAATCGATTCCGACATCATTATCGAGCGGGTTTATGACGGACACGGCAGCTGCCTGAGCGAGAGCGTGACCCTGCCCTTCGGGACCAACACCCGCCTTGCCTATGTGACCATCAGCTCCAAGGGCGTGGGCACGGAAAAGGAATACGCCGTGACCGGCGCTTACCGTGACCGGGACGACGCCGCCAAGCTGTATCCTTTCATGATCGCCGTGATCCCGGTGGGCACCGAGGGAATCTATACCGGCTCCTTCTCCGTCGAGTATCCGCTGCCCGCGGACAAGGAATTTGCCGTGGAGGAGCAGACCGCGGAGACCGGCAAAATGGAAGCCGAGTTTGCCCTGGGCTTTGACGCCGGTGAGGAGACCTACAACGCTTCCGACGATCTGTGCATCAGGGAACGCAGCATGACGCTGACCATCCGGCCGATGCCCGGCGACACCTCCGGCCTGCATACCTTTTCCATTGCCGTGGACCTGGTGCTGTCCTCCAAATCCCGGCGTTCGGCGGCGACCAATGTGGCGCTGTCCGCCACCGTCACCGATCAGGACCTGGGCGGCTACATCGGCATGGAGGCATCCTTCAGGACGGCTTCCAAATGGGCGCCCACGCTGATCGGCGACCTGACCGAGACCCCGGTCCGCATCGATACCATGCCCGCGGGCGACCTGGAGAGCCTCCGCACGTCCTGGGCCGCCAACCTGGTCACCTGGTTCGCCGCATCTTTCATGACCGCCGGGAACTGACGCCCGTGATCGGTCAAAACCCATGAAACGCGAAAAACGCGGGGCCTTTGCGGCCCCGCGTTTCAATCCGGCAAACGGGAATCCCTGCCGGCCCCGTCTGCGCGTATGACGCGGAAGGGGAGCCCGGGCAGGGGAAAAAGGGAAAATGCCCCGCGGAGAAGACACGCTTTTTCCGCGGGGCGTTTTTGCGGGTATCGGGCCATGAGCGGGGAGAATCCCCGGTTTCCGGACGGCGGACATATTCTCTGGTTTCGGCTTTCCGTCAAAGGAACGGGAACCGTCAGGGTGTATGAACGCCGGCGAAGGCGGGCAAAGCTTCCATCAGCGGCGGGATCAGGTCAAAGGCGTCCGCGGCTTTCCGAGGACCGACGACTTTCCCGATCATGTCAAGCAGGTCCGCGGCCCGGGCCGCCTCCCTTTCGGGATCGTCCGTGTAGTTTTCAAGCCTGCCGCCGATATAACGGCCGTCTTTTATTCCGAGGAAAAGCGCCGCTTTTTCGGGATCGAACCGTCCGAACGCGGCGAACAGCCCCACGGCGTCGGCAATTGCCTCGTCCCGGACGGAATCGATGTTGTCCGGATACAGCCGGCGGCAGATGACGTGCGTTATTTCGTGAAAGCGCCGGATGGTGTCGGAGAGGCCGAGCCATTCTTCCTCCGACAGGCCCAGGGCCGCCGCGTCCGTATTGCTGTACGGCCCGCGGGAGAGGATTACCAGCGTGTCCGTGTAATTGGCCCTGTCCAGGGTAAAGCGCCGGAACTCCGCCGACCGTTCCTCTTCCGGAAATGTATTGAGATGCGCCTGGATGCGCGGCCAGTTGAACACCGTCAGCATCGCCGCCCCCTGGCTTTTCGGGATCGGGGCCAGCGGCCCGTATTTCGCCGCCATCATGCCGCGCAGGACAGTTTCAAAATCCAGGCGGTTCCCCAGCGTGACAGCCTTTACCGGGCCGACGGGGGAGATGATTGTTTCCAGGCGGTCGAAAGGGTCGCCTCTGTAGTGCGCAAGGCTCTTTGTCCCGGGTTCCTCCCCCTGCAGCACCACCCGGCGGTAGCTTTCCGCGGTGTCCGTGTCGGGGTTCAGGTACAGCTGCGGATAGTCCGCGGCAAGCTTCTTTATCACATCGCACATTTCGGTATTCCTTATGATCCTGACTTAAAATGATCAGTATGAGCGCCGGTGAATGCGGGAAAAACCTTCCGGAAGCGGAGATCATCCTTTCCTTTCCGTGTTTGCTTCTTCCGCGGCGTCCGCCCCTGCTTGCGGGCCGGGTGACGTTATCGCCTCAAAAAACGCGGAGAACGGCTCCGTGCCGCCTCCGCGCCTTTTCGGTTTCACAGGACGCCCGGGGGTGAAATTCAGGCCTGGCGGCCGATGGTCGCCTTGATGCGGCGGACGCCGGCGGAGGAGGATTCCTCCTTCTGAATCTTGAAGGAGACCAGGTCGCCGGTGTTGGATGCGTGGGGACCGCCGCAGATCTCCTTGGAATAGGAACCCATGGTGTACACCTTCACGCGCTCGCCGTACTTGCTTTCAAACAGGCCCATGGCGCCGGAAGCTTTGGCGTCTTCCAGGCTCATTTCCTCCAGGGTGACGGGAACCTTGGCCTGAATCGCTTCGTTGACCAGCTTTTCCACCTCGGCGATTTCTTCCGGGGTCATCTTCCGGCCGAAGGTGAAGTCGAAGCGGAGGCGCTCGGCGGTGATGTTGCTGCCGTTCTGGTGGACTTCGCTGCCCAGTACCTTGCGCAGGGCCGCGTGCAGCAGGTGGGTGGCGGTGTGCAGGCAGGCGGTCTGTTCGCCGGAGTCCGCCAGGCCGCCCTTGAAGCGCTGCTCGGCGCCGGCGTGGCTGGTTTCCTGGTGCTTTTTGAAGCGCTCGGCGAAGTCGTTCTCATCGACCTTAAGCCCGTGCTCGGCGCACAGCTCCTTTGTCATCTCGATGGGGAAGCCGTAGGTGTCGTACAGCTTGAAGGCGCTGCGGCCGTCCAGGGTGTCCAGGGCGGAGAGGAAGGAGGAGCAGGCCGTTTTGACCGCGTCGCTGCCAATGACGCCCGCGGCAAAGTCCTTCAGGGTCTGGATGAGGGGCTGCTGTTCGGGGGTGGGGCGCAGGGCGGAGGCGCATTTCGCGCTTTCATCCGCGGAAGCTTCCCCGCCCTTTGTCAGGGCGGACAGCACGTTTTCGACCAGGCCGCGGGTGCGGGTGATGTTGGAGAGCACCTTGCTGAATTCCCTGATGCCCTGTCCGAGGGTCTTCTGGAAGCGCTTTTCCTCCAGCTGCAGCTGTTCAAGCACAAAATCCCGGTGGGCGAGGAGTTCCGGATAGACGTCCTTGTACTGGCTGATGATGACGTCGGCGATTTCGGAGGTGAAGCCTTCCTTCAGGCCAAGCTGCATGCCGAAACGGACGGCGCGGCGGATCAGGCGGCGGAGGATATAGCCCTGGTCCACGTTGCTGGGCGTGACCGCGCGGTTGTCGCCCAGGATGAAGGTGGCGGTGCGCAGATGGTCCGCGATGATGCGGAAGGCGCGGGTGGTCTCTTCGTCCGCCAGGTATTCCTTGCCGGAGAGGGAGGAAATCTTCGAAAGGATGTTTTCGAAGAGATCGGTTTCGTATACGCTGTTTTTGCCGGTCAGGACGCAGATTGTCCGCTCCAGGCCCATGCCCGTGTCCACGTTTTTCTGCTTCAGGGGAACGAAGGAGCCGTCCTGCTGCTTGTTGTACTGCATGAACACGTCATTCCAGATTTCGAGGTAAGCGCCGCAATGACAGTCCGGCCCGCATTTGGGTCCGCAGGGCTTCTTCACGATCATGAACATCTCGGTGTCGGGTCCGCAGGGGCCGGTGATGCCGGCGGGGCCCCACCAGTTGTGCTCCTTGGGCAGGTAAAACAGATGGTCGTCCTTCACGCCGCAGGAGCGCCACAGATCCGCCGCCTCCTCGTCCCTGGGGCAGTCCTCGTCCCCGGCGAAGACGGTGAAGGCCAGTTTGTCCTTGTCGATGCCCAGGTATTTTTCGCTGGTCAGGAATTCCCAGGACCAGGGAATCATTTCTTTTTTGAAGTAATCGCCCAGGCTCCAGTTGCCCAGCATTTCGAAGAAGGTCAGGTGGCTCATGTCGCCCACCTCGTCGATATCGCCGGTGCGGATGCATTTCTGCACGTCGGTGAGGCGCGTGCCGCCGGGGTGCTTTTGCCCCAGCAGGTAGGGGACCAGGGGATGCATGCCGGCCGTGGTGAAGAGCACGGTGGGGTCGTTCTCCGGGATGACGGAGGCGGAGGGGATCACGGTGTGCCCCTTCTCGCGGAAAAATTCGATGAACATGGAGCGCAGTTCGCTGCTGGTCATGGATCGCATGGTGAAAATCTCCTTTGCATTGAGTAATAAAAAATGCGCGTCTGCCCTTCGAAGACGAACAGACGCACATGGGTTCGCGGTACCACTTCGATTGATACGTAAAAGTATCCACCTCATTGGGGAGATAACGGTCCCGCCGGTCCGCTTATTTTGCGGAGCAGGCTCCCCGGCGGCCTTCGCGAGCAGCATCCCTCCGGCCTCCCACCGCCGCCGGATCGCTGACCGTGCCCGCATCGCGAACTTCCGGTTCCAAGCCTTCATGTGAAATTGCACTTATTATAGAAGCCGGGCGCGGACTTGTCAAGAATTTCGTTATTCCGTCCGCATGACGGATATGTTCGATAAGGGTAACTGTTCAGTCGTGTGTGAAGGAGAACAAACGTATGGCAGCAGCGGGGAGGTATCGGAGGGATCTCCCTCCGATTATGATCCGTTTCAGCGGC
>CADANQ010000096.1 GCA_902789365.1 uncultured Eubacteriales bacterium | reverse complement strand
CACCCGGCCGGCGGTGCCGCTTGGACGCAGGAAAGTAAGCGCCGCCGGCGAGGCTCAGGACTCGGGGAAGGGGTTTCCCTTCCCCGGACTCCGTTCTTCACCCGGGGGGGCTCGCGGGGGGTACGGGTACCCCCGCGGTATCTAAACTGTCCGCAGGACTGAACAGATACCGTTCGTTTTTCTCATACAGCCATCCCGAAGCCGCGCAAATCGGGTATTCCCGCTACGCTTCCCGGTCGAACAGCGTACATCCCATTTCCCTGAACTGGGCAATTTTTTCCCGGATTACCCGCGGCTCCACGCGGAAGCGGTCCGCAAGGCAGTCCGTACAGTAAAAATCCTTTGTTCCCCGGTCGATCAGTCTGGCGGTCGCCGCAGCCTCGTCCCGGGTGAGCGTCCTCCCGCAGCGGCGGCAGGGACTGCCCAGGGGATCGGATCCCCTCACAGCTTTTTCAGCCGCCCGATGAAGATTCTGCAGTCATGGGCCTTCACCTCGGGGGTCAGATAATCGCGGACGGAGGTCATCTCCTCCCCGGTGAACACGTCCCTCAGGTCCATGCCGAAGCCGCTCTGCCAGGGCAGGCCGGCGTTGGCAAAGGTGAAGGTGATCTGCCCGTCGGCGTCGGACAGGTTGAAAAGCCCGATGGCAAACTCGTTGTCCGACAGGTGCCGGATGAACGACAGCGCGCTGTCCCACGGGATGGTCCACCAGTCGGTGCTGCCGTACTGGGGACGGCCGTGATAGATCTGGTAAGGCGGGCGGCACTCCCTGTCCTGATTGATGCGGATCAGGTCCCTGTTCTGCGTAAGCTCCCTGCAGAAATCGTTCATGTTTCTCAGGTCCCCGCCCAGCACCAGCGGCACGCCGAAGAAGGACCAGAGGCCGAACTGGGTGCGGTAATCGCTGTCGGTGCACTTGTCCCCCAGGGCCACGTTGCCCTTGCCGTACATGCCGACGGTCAGCATATCGATGTCGTTGAAGCAGTAATTGCCGCTCATGCAGAAATTATCCAGCTGGCTGCGCAGGATGTCGCGGAAGGAAACGAAATTGTCCTGGATGTCGCCGGTGGAGCGGTACATGTGGGCGCCGATGGAGCGCATCCATTTCCACGGCTCCTGCTGTCCCCAGTTGCAGGCGGAAAAAAGGATCTCCCTGCCTGAGGCCTTCAGCGCCATGGACATGGTGATGTACGCCGTTTTGCAGTCCGCGCCCGAAGGGAAATTGCAGAAATCGTATTTCAGGAAATCCACGCCCCAGGAGGCGAACTGCGCCGCGTCCTCAAACTCGTGCCCGAAGGACGAGGGATAGCCGCCGCAGGTCATGACCCCGGCGCAGGAATACATGCCGAATTTAAGGCCCCTGGAATGGACGTAATCGGCCACGGCCTTCATGCCGTGGGGGAATTTGGCGGGATCCGGGATCAGTTCGCCCCTTTCCCCGCGCTGCCTCAGGCTCCAGCAGTCGTCGATCACAAGATAGGTATACCCGGCGTCCCGGTAGCCCTTGTCCGCCATGGCGTCCGCCATTTCCCGGATCAGGTTATCGGAGATATTCGTGCCGAAGGTGTTCCAGCTGTTCCAGCCCATGGGAGGTGTCGTCGCGATCATTGCATTCACTCCTTTATCGGATTTTAATTGAAGGCTTTCTTTTTCCACCTGCCGCGCGCATAGATGACGACGGTGATCGCCATGCCGACCACCCAGGAGGTCAGCAGGGACGAAAAGATGGCGTCCGGATGCCCGGTGGGCCATTCGGCGCTTTTCGTGGCGGCTGCGATGCCCCAGGCCAGCGGCATGCGGAGGATGACGGTGGTGAACACGCCGATCCACATGGGGATCATCGTCTCGCCCGCGCCGCGCATGACGCCCTGCAAAACCTGGGTCACCGCGAAGCACAGGTATCCGAAGGCCAGCCATCTCAGCCCCCGCGTCCCCAGGGATATGACGTCCTCGGTGGATGTGAACAGGGAGATCAGGTTCCTGCCGAAGAGCAGGACGCAAAGTACCAGGGCCGCGCCGGTACCCAGGGCCAGCCTCAGCATGGCGCGCACGCCCGGCCCCAAGCGGTCCCGCCGCCCCGCGCCGATATTCTGCCCCACATAGGTGGTGCTGGCGGTGCCCCAGGTAAAGTTGGGCATCATCGCGAAGCCGTCCACCCGCATCACCGCCACGTTGGCGGCGATCATGGCCGTGCCCATGGAATTGGTCAGCCCCTGTACGATCATGGCGCTGGCGGAGAAGATTGCCTGCGTCATTCCCGCCGGCATGCCCAGCCGGGTGAGGCGCACGACCAGGTCCTTGTCGGGCCGCAGTGTGGTTTTGTTCAGGTCGATCACGTTTTTCATCCTTACCAGGCGCGCAAGGCACAAAGCGCCGGATAAAAACTGGCTGATGATGGTGGCCAGCGCCGCGCCGGCGATGCCCATGCTTCGCACGAAAAGGAGGTCCAGGGCGATGTTCAGGAGGCACGCCGCCGCCAGGTAGCACAGCGGGGCCACGCTGTCCCCCATGCCGCGAAGCACGCCGGAAAGGATATTGTAGGCGGAAGTTCCCAGGATCCCCAGGAAGATGATCTGCAGGTAGATGACCGCTCCGGCGCCCACGTCCGGCGGCGGCGTCACGAGCCCGATAAGGAGAGGCGACAGGAAATATCCCGCCAGCATCATCACGATTCCCGACGCCAGGGTAAGGAATATGGTGGAGCCCACCGTGCGGCTGAGCTTTTCCCGGTCCTTCGCCCCGAAAAACTGGGCCGACAGGATGGACGCGCCGGTGGCGACGCCCATCAAAAGGACAAACAGCAAATTCATGATGGGGCCGGCGGTGCCCACCGCCGCCAGGGCCGTATCGCCGATGTAATTGCCGACGATAATGGAATCGGCGGTGTTGTACAGCTGCTGGGCGAAGTTGCCGATCAGGAGTGGCACCGAAAAACGCACGATCCCGCGGAAGGGATCGCCCGACGTCATATCCTGCACCCCGAAGAAGGCTTTCCCTGCCTTCGCCTGCGGCCGGGCTCTCTGATCGTTCTCCTTTTCCGGACTGACTTTCATTGTTGTGTTTTGCCTCCTTTCGCTGAGATGGGCCGCGCGTTTTTCCCTGTCCGTTTCCCCCGGGTCACGGCATGCCCGCTGTCAGCTGCCGGTGGACCGGTAGCGCTTCAGCGCCCGGCGGAAGACCGCCGCCATCGCAAAAAACACCGCCGCGCCGGAAAGAGGGCAGACGAAGACCGTCCACGCGGGCCAGGGGAACAGGGGCTTGTCCAGGACGTAAGCGGCCGGGATCTGGAGGGTCAGCGCAAAGGGCACGGCGGCGGTGAACAGCGTTCTTAACGGGCGCGGAAAGATATCCACCGGATACTGGCAGGCGCTGCGGCCGCCGTAGGTCAGCGCGTTGACCAATTCCACCGATTTGACGCTGAAAATGCAGAACACCGCCTCGATCAGGAACAGCCCCAAAGTCAGCAGCATGCCGCAAAGAATGGCTTCGCCGAGCGCCAGGGCCTTCAGGAAGGTCCACCGCACACGGGAGGCCGCGCTGCCCATGCACAGCGCCGCGATCCCCACCGCGATGCAGACGATCCGCCTGGGATCGGCGTCGCTGCACAAAACCTGGGTCAGGACGCCCCGGGGCCGCAGCAGCAAAGTGTCCAGCTGCCCGGACCGGACAATGGAAGGAAACGTACCGGTAACGCCGCGTCCCAGGAATTCCGTCAGGTAAAAGGTGACCGACATCATCCCGAAAAAGAAGTACAGATCGCCGCCGGTCCACCTGTCCAGGGTGTCGAACCGGTCGACGATCAGGATGACCGCCAGCAATTCCCCGCCCTCCATCACCAATTGGGCCAGGGTCTGCATCAAAAAGGACAGGGGATACTGCATGCGTATCCGCATGTTCATGGCTGTGGACTTCAGATAAAGCCGAAAAGGACCCATCCTTTACCCTCCCTGCAGAACCAGTTTTTCCCGGTTCCGCTTCCACAATTCCATGCCGAGCAGCCCAAGGGCCGCCGTCCAGAAAATCTGGACACCCAGAACGCCCCAAACCGACGAGGTTTCCCGGACGCCGGTATACAGCCGGATGGGGGCGTCCAGCATCTGGGTCCACGGCAAAAAGGAAAGAACGCGCTGCCACGCGTCGGGGAAGAGTGTCAGCGGCAGGATATTTCCGGCCATCAGCGTCATCAGAAGGTTCAAAAGGGCCTGGACCCCGCGGGGGTCCAGCGTGCGCATGGTGATTCCCATGGTGATGTTCTCCATCGCCGAAACGCACAAAAGCCCCAGCGTCAGGGAGGCAAGGGCGCAGAGGAGCGCCAAGGGGGACGCGGGCGGCATCAGGCCCCAGCCCTTTGGCAGAAGAAACGCGAAAACTATCATCGGGACGCCCCTGAGCAGGCTGCCCACCAGCTTCTGCGCCGCGATCCGCGCGTAATAGAACCGGTACATGTCCACCGGGCGGCACAGGTCGTAGGCAATGTCCCCGGTCCGGATTTTGTCGGCCAGGTCATTGTCGGAGGACAGGAGCATCCTGAAAAAGGCCTGCTGCAGCCATACATAGCTCGCCACCGTCTCAATCGGCAGCGCCTGGGGACGGCCGCGGTACAGCGCCCGGTACAGCGACACAAGGATCAGCCCGAAGAAGACCTGGCAGACGAATCCGCCCAGGACCGCCCCGCGGTACTGAAGCTCCATTTTAGCCCGCATGCCGAACACGGCGCGGTACGCCCTGCCCATCACAATTCCATCTCCCGATACATTTTCGCGATCAGCCGGTCGGTGTCCTGCGTCCGGGCGGTCAGCTCCCGGATGGCGCCGGCGTCCTGCAACAGGGCCAGCAGCTCCGCGGTTTTTACCGCGGCGGGATCGTAGACAACACGGAAGGCGCCGCCCTCCCCGCGGGCCTCGCAGCCCTCCGGCAGGGCGGGCAGGGACACCTCCCCGTCATAGCGCACCGTGATGATCCTCGCCGTGTCATAGCGGGAAAGCAGTTCCTCCAGTTCTCCGTCAAAAAGCTTGCTTCCGTGCCCGAGCACCATTACCCGGGAGCACAGGGCCGCCACATCCTCCATATCGTGGGTGGTCAGGAGGACGGTGGTTTTGTTCAGCCGGTTCTCCTCCTTCAGGAAATCCCGGAGGGACAGCTTGCTGACCGCGTCCAGGCCGATGGTGGGTTCGTCCAGAAAAAGCAGATCCGGCCGGTGCAGAAGGCTGCCGCACACCTCGGAGCGCATCCGCTGCCCCAGGCTCAATTGACGCAGCGGAACGGAAAGAAGCTTTTCCAGGTCCAGCCGCTGGACGAGCTCGTCCAGGCGCGCCTTCCAGTCCGCCTCCCGAAGACGGTAGATCTCCCTCAGAAGCGTAAACGAATCCATGATGGGCACGTCCCACCAAAGCTGGGTGCGCTGTCCGAACACCACGCCGATGCGGCGCACATGCTCCTTCCGGTCCCGCCAGGGGACGAGGCCGCCCACGGTGACGGAGCCCCCGTCCGGCGTCAGGATGCCGGAAAGAATTTTGACCGTGGTGGATTTCCCCGCCCCGTTGGGGCCGATATAGCCCACCAGTTCCCCCTTTTCCACGTCAAAGGATACGTCCTTCAGGGCGCGGACGGAGGTTTTTTCACGGAACAGGCGTCCCTTTTCCCTTTTCTTGCGGACCGTGAAGGTCTTTGTCAGGTTCCGCACCTCGATATAGCTCATTCTTTTCCCTTTGCGGTCGTGTCGGACGAATTCCGGCCGCGCCTTTTATTCCGCCCCGGCGGCCATATCCACCGTCATGCCCTCGTACTGGCGGGTGAACAGCTCCCAGTAATAGCCTTTTTTGTCCATCAGTTCCCTGTGGCTGCCCCGCTCGACGATCTTTCCGTCCCGGACGCACAATATGGTGTCCGCGTCCACCACGGTGGAGAGCCGGTGAGCGATCATAAAGCTGGTACGTCCCTGTGTCACTGTTTTGATGGCCTGCTGAATGGTTTTTTCGGTGACGGTATCCACCGAGGAGGTGGCCTCGTCCAGCACCAGGATGCGCGGATCGGCCAGCAGCGCCCGGGCAAAGGACAAAAGCTGCCTTTCGCCGGTGGACAGCATCGCGCCGCCCTCCCCGACGTCGCTGTCCAGGCCGTTTCCCATTTTCTCCACCACCTTGTCGGCGTTCACCAGCCTGAGCTTTTCCATGATCTCCTCGTCGGTGGCGTCGGGCCGGCCGTAGCGCAGGTTGTCCCGGACGGTGCCGCTGAACAGGTGGGGCGTCTGCAGGACGTAGCCGATGGAGGAATGCAGCCACAATTGGCTGCGTTCCCGCGCGTCCCGCCCGTCGATCAGCACGCGGCCGGAGGTGGGCTCGTAAAACCGGCAGACCAGGTTGACCAGGGTGGTTTTCCCCGCGCCGGTCTCCCCGACGATGGCGACGCTGCTGCCCTCGTCCACCTTCAGGCTGAAGTGTTCCAGGACGTACTCATCCCCGTCGGGATATTTGAAGGTCACGTCGTCAAATTCCACGTCGCCGCGGATGGGTTCCCAGTTTTCCCTCTTCGGGTTGTAGGTATCCCCGTATTTTTCGATGACCTCGGGCGTGTCGCTCACGTTGCTGACGGTATCCATGAGGCCCGTGAACCTTTCGATGTTGACCTGGATGGTGCTCAGGGCCGTCAGCACGTTGATGCAGTTCTGCAATGGATCCATGATGCTGATGGCATAGGACATGAACACGGCCAGCGTTCCGATGTGCATCACGCTGTCCCTGGTCATTTCCCCGCCCTTCCAGATTACCAGGGACAGGGCCATGGCGCTCATCAGGGACACGACGGCGCCGATGGCCGTGGACGTCCTGGCCGCGCGGACGGAGGCTTTTTTCATTTCTCCGGTGTGGGCCGCGAAATCCGCTTCCATGCGTTTTTCGATGTTCAGGGTCTTGATGGCCCTCACCCCGGTGATCCCCTCGTTGAAATCCCCGGAAATGACGCTGTTGAGCTCCCTGACCTTCCGGTTCCTTGCGATCAGCCTGCGGCGGAAGAAGGCCGTGATCACCGCGGCGGCCGCGGTCAGGCTGAGGGTCATCAGGGCCAGGCGCGCGTCGGTCACAAGCATCACAGCCGCCACGCACAGAACATAAGCGCCGCTCCAGGTCAGGTCCATCAGCTGCCAGGAGACCATTTCGCCGATGCGTCCGGAATCGCTCATCACCCGGGCGTGGATCCAGCCGACGCTGTTCTGGTTGAAATAGCTGAAGGACAGCGTCTGCAGGTGCCCGAAGGCCGCGTTCCTCAGGTCCCGGTTCATCCACAGCTCCATGCGGCTGCAGGAAAGCGCGGTGTAATAATTGTTCCACACCTGGAAGGCAAGCACCAGAAGATAACCCAGGATCATCGGCGCGAAGCCCGCGAGCGTGCGGCCCGCGATGTTCACGTCGATCATATGCCGGTTGAAGAGCGGGTAGACCGAATCGATCAGGCTGGAGAGGAACCCCAGGAAGACCATCAGGACCATCCGCCACCGGTAGGGCCGGGTATAGGGCAGGATCCGCGGGACGCCGAACCATTTGAGGCGGACCGTTTTTTCCGCCTGTTCGTTTTCCATGTATTCGCTCATTTTCCGCCTCCCGTCATCCGTTCCATGCCCTCGGGGGACTGAAGATCGCATATCCTGCGGTACATGCCGCCCATGGCGTAAAGCTGCGCGTGGGTCCCCTCCTCCACGACGCGGCCCCGGTCCATCACGACAATTCTGTCGGCGTTCATCAGCGTGGTGATCCGGTGGGAAATGATGATCCGCGTGGGCCTGTTTTCGGCCCGGTCCAGGGCGTCGCGGATCAGGGTGTCGGTGCGGGTGTCCACGGCGGAAAGGGAATCGTCCATCAGCAGGACGGGCCGGGAGAGGACCAGGGTCTGGGCGATGGCGGCGCGCTGCTTCTGCCCGCCGGACAGTGTCACGCCCCTTTCTCCCACAAAGGTATCGTATCCCTTGGCGAATTTCATGGCGGTCTCGTCCAGCACGGCGGTCCGGGCGGCCTGGCGGACCAGGTCGATGTCGTTTTTCTCAAGCCCGATGCCGATGTTCTCGCTAAGGGTACGGCTGAACAGGAAGGGCTCCTGCATGACGATGCCGACATTCCGGCGCACGTATTCCCTGTTCAGGGCCGAAATATCCCTGCCGCCGACGGTAATGCGTCCCCCGGCGGGATCGTACAGGCGGCACAAAAGGTACATCAGGGTGCTCTTGCCGGAACCGGTGGTCCCCAGGATCCCGGTGGTCTTTCCCGCCGCGGCGGTGAAGGACACCCCCCGGAGGACCTCCATGTCCCCGGCGTACCCGAAGGTCACATTGTCAAACACCACGTCCCCCGTGAAATCACAGCCCGACGTGTCCCCGGAAGTGTCCTCCCGGGCGGAATCCAGGATGTAGCGGATGCGGTCGATGGAAACGCCCGCCCGGCTCATGCCGGCGATGACCCGTCCAAGGGAGCGGACCGGCCATTCCAGCATGGCGGCGTAGCTGACGAAGGCGATGAATTTGCCCACGCTCAACTGTTCGCCGATGGCCATCGCGCCGCCGATGAAGAGGATCAAAAGCCTCTGCAGGCCGGAAAGCGCGTCGCCCGTGGCCCAGAAGGCGCTGAGCAGCTTCATCAGCCGGTCCCACATGCCGGTGTACTCGCTGTTGGTCTTCTCAAAGCGGTCCCGTTCGTATTTTTCTCGGCCGAAAGCGCGGACCACCCGCACCCCGGTCAGGTTCTCCTGGGCCACCGAGGACAGCTCGCCCTCCTTGGCGTCCACCTTTTCGAAGCTTTTCTCGATCCCCCGGTGAAAAAACACGCTGAAGGCCACCACGACCGGGATGAATACCGCCGTGATGATCGAAAGCCGCGGGCTGACGCCGATCATGAAATACAGCGCCAGCACGATCTGCACCGCCGTGCGGATCAGGGTGACCAGCTGGTCCGAAAGAAAGGCCCGGACCGTTTCCACGTCCGACGTGCAGCGCTGGATGATGTCGCCGGTGCGGTTGGAGGAATGCCAGGTCAGGGGCAGGCGCTCGATATGCCCGTACAGCAGGTCCCTGGTATGCTTAAGCAGGGACTCCTGGCCCCGGGCGTTCATCATCCTGAAGCCCCAGCGGCAGGCGACCGACAAAAGAGCCACCGTCACAATGGCCCCGGCCACGATCCAAAGATGCTCCTTCAGACAGGCCGGTCCGCCGAGGAAGCCAACCAGGCGAAGAGCAAAGTCCGGCAGGTCCGCCGCGGCGTCCCCGAGCACCGTGTCCACGGTATAGGAAATAATCCTGGGATTGACCAGGTCCAGCAGGGACATCATCCATCCCAGGAAAATACCGAATGCAAAATAACGCCGGGAGCCCTCCAGCAGACGCCACAAAAGGCGGCCCCGGCCTTTCCTGCCTGTTTTGTTATCCAAAGACATATTTTTCCCCGTTCTGTGTCATACCCGCGCCGAAGGCGCGCGTCGGCCGGGCGGCGGAAGAGCCGCCCGGAAACCATCATAATGCGCGGGCGCGGTCATGTCAATCCCGCGCCCCCCAGTTCGTCCATCAGGCCCCGGCAGCCCGCCTCCACGTCCCGGTACGCGCTTTCAAAGTTCCTGGTGTACCAGGGGTCCGCCACCTCCCGCCCGGGAAAGCCCGCGTGGTCCATCAGAAGGCTGCACCTGTCCATCGCCCTGTCCCCGAGGATATAGCGCATATCCGACAGGTTCTCCCGGTCCATGCCGATGATCATGTCGTATTTTTCCCCGTCCCTGTGCGTGAGCAGCCTGGCCGCGTGCCCCGGGCAGGGGATTCCGTGGGCAAGCAGCGTCCGCTTCATCGGCGGATAGATATCGTTCCCGATCTCCTCGCTCGTCGCCGCGGCGCTTTCGCAGACGATCTTCTTTTCCAGTCCCCGCCGCGCGATCATATGGCGCATCACCGCCTCCGCCGCCGCGCTTCGGCAGATGTTGCCGTGACAGACAAATAAGATTCTGATCATTGGTACAGGATGCCTCCCAACGCCGCGTATCGCGCAGTTTCCCAAAGGACGGTTCTGTCCCGCGTCTTCCAAAGAAACTATACCATGGAACAGCCTCAACAGCAAATAAAAAAACCGTCCGGAGCCCTTCCGACCGGCCTTCTTCCCGCCCGGAGCATCCGTTTGCTCACCTTGATTTCATCATTCCCGCCCGCAGGATCCTCCTTATCCTTCCGGGCGTTTTCCCTTTCCCGATAAGAGAGGGGATTCCCTTTTTCCGATGTATCTGTTCAGTCCTACGGACAGAACAGATACAATAATGCTTTAAAAAAGGGCATTGAGAATGGCATCGGCACACTCATCCGGAGATTGCTTGCTTGTATCTACACGCAAGCTGTATTGAATACCTGCTGAAAAGAAAACATCTCTTCGTGCCTGCAGTGCTTCAACAATGGAGGTTTTACCAGCACTTGTCACTCCATTCAAATAAACAATACGGCCCTTTTCCATTTATACCTGCCTCTCTGGCAGCAAATGCCTTCATTCTCTTAACTTGCGTTCGATTTCATCGATTGTCGGGAGTTTGCCCTTGTATTCATCCTTCAGCAGGTTGCTCAGCTGGTACTCAGATATGCCGATCGGAGCATTTGTTACATTGGCTGCATATTGTGCCAATACGTTATCCTTGGTTTTGCAGATCAACAGGCCAATGGTCGGATTATCCGATTCTTTTCGCATCATTCCGTCAACTGCCGCAACGTAGGTCCCAAGTTGTCCCATATCCCGCGGATCAAAATCAGACACCTTAACTTCCACAACCACAAAACAATGCAGCAGATAATTGTAGAACAACAAATCCAGAAACTGCTCTGTCTGTCCGACAACAAGCCTGTACTCACGTCCGACAAAAGCAAAGCCAGCTCCAAGTTCCATCAGCAACCGCTGAACGTTTTCCATCAGGGCATCCTTCAGCTCTTTTTCATCATACTGGGCTCGAATGGTTAGAAAATCGAAACTGTATGGGTCGCGAGTCATTTCCTGTGCCAGGTCACTCTGCGGAGCAGGCAGCGTCAGGGCAAAATTGGTAATAGCTTTGCCCTGACGTTCATAAAGATCTGTATCCAGCCAATTCTGTAGGACTGCGCGGGACCAGTTGTTTTCAATAGTTTTGCGGGAATAAAACAATACTTTCTTCGGTTCGTTTTTGCATTTGTCAATCAGCAGTTTGATATGTCCCCAAGGTATGCTGAGCAATTCTGCCCCAACTTGGGGCAATTTATCAGAAGAGGCTAAAGCCGTTATAATTTCAGCCGATGCTCTTGATTCTGCCCCGATTTGGGGCAGTTTTTCAGAAACATCAGAAACCAGTTCATAAAAACGCTTCATGTAACGCAGGTTCGTAGGAGAAAAGCACTTTGCTGCAGGTATGATTGTCTTTAAATCTAAACTCAGTTTATTGAAGAAACTGCTTCCATACTCGCTTTCCGCATTCATGGTAACAATATCCCGTCCCAAAGACCAGTAGAAACCAAGCATTTCACTGTTTACAGAAGTTGCGGCCTTGATCTGGCTTCTCTGATAACGCTTGCTGAGATCAGCAATCCACTGACGATACTGGTCATCCGGTATTTTAATCCACTGACGATACTGGTCATCCGGTATTTTCAGAGCCTTATCCATCGAAACAGCCCTCCTGTAATTGCCTGTACACCTTATAATCCGTGCATTACACGCTTGTATCATATCATAATGCTGCGGGAAAAGGAAGGAAACAAAAGCTTTTGTACACGGCTCACGCATGAATGGACCTCATTAAAATGCCGGATCCGATAGTCATTTGTGAAGTTTTCCTCCTGACCTGCAGCCCAGTTGTCCTGGAGATAGTTTGCGTACATGATTGCATAAACGGAAATAAAAGCGAAAAAGATCACTCCGCCCGGTTTGGTTGCACGAATGGCCTCGTCGATAGCCTTGTTCACTTCATCCGCCTCATACAGGTGATACATGGGACCGAGAATGAGTGTGACATCGAACGTGTTTTCAGTAAATCGGCTCAGATCTGTTGCGTCTCCCCGGATAGATTTCAGGTTTTCAATAGCCCCGCTGTTTTCCCGAAGGACAGCAAGATTGCTCTCAACAAGCTCCACCGCAGTCACATCCAGGCCTTCTCCTGCCAATGCAATCGAATACCTTCCGGTTCCCGCGCCTACTTCCAGCACTTTCGAATGAGGATTTGCATAACGATGAATATAAGACATGGTTGTTGCGTATTCCAGCTGGCCATGCCTGCTTCGTTTCAGCCCGCTGTCCTCGTTGGCCCGGTCATAAAAGCCGCTCACAATCTCTTCCCTGGTGCTCATCATCAACCCTCCGTTACAGGTTCGAACCGTTTCTCCCGTAACAGTCAACAATTTCAAAAGTTATCTCCCTGTTCTTCGGTTCATGCGGCGGGGCCGCAATGTTTATGGGGTTGACTGTTTCCCGTTTTTTTCAGCCGGCAGCGCTTTCACATATTCCCGAAGGTTCCCGTATTGAACAAAGGTATAACCCGCCGGCGGTGCCGGTTGCCGCCCGTTTCCTATGGCAGAATTCTGTCACTGTTTCGTCCGCTTTTCAACAATATTTACAGGGCGATGAAGGAAACCCCGTTTGTTTCCGTGAACAGCGTCGATCCCGCGCCGCGTTTTCGCGCGGCGAAAGCCGGGGATGCCGGGCCCTGCGCCGCCTTCCCGCCGGACAAAGCCGGCAGGCGCATTGCGGCAATGGGTTTCCCGGTCCGCTTCGGTGATTTTATTAAACCGCCCGGCCGGGACCGGCGGGGGATAAGTGTCCTGTCCGGGCGCAGTCATACGCGCTTGGAAAAAGCCGCGTTGGTTTTCGATTCGGCAAATCCGTTTTTCCTGTAAAACCCGTAGGCCGGAACGTTTGAGTCCGTCAGCAGGAAGATCTGTTTGATCCCGATCGCTTTGATCGCCTTTTCGATCTCCCGGATGAAAAAAGTCCCCGCCCCCGCGCCCTGCCTGTCCGTTTTTATGCACAGTTCGTCGATGAAATATTCCGTGCCCGAATACCATCTGTCTCTCTCCTTTACAGAATCAGTTCCCGCAGGTCATGAATCTTCGGATAATCCGTCTCCGCGTCCGTGTCGGCCGCGATCAGGACAGGTGTAATGCCGAGCTCCGCCGCCCCCCGCAGGTTGCGCGCGCTGTCGTCGATGAATACCGTTTCATTGGCGTTCACGCCGCTTTTTTCAAGCGCGTCCAGGTACATCCTCCTGTCCGGCTTGAACACGCCCAGGAAACAGCTGAAGGTGCGGAAGGAGAGGTATCGGGAAACGCCGATGTATTCAAGCTGCCGTTCGATGCTCGGCCAGGTATCGGAAATAACGCCGAGCCTGTGCGTCCGGCAAAGCGTCGCCATCACTTCCGTAATTCCGGGGTAAGGGACGTAGTTTTTCATGCCGCATGCCCGGTCGGCGGCGATCTGTTCGCAATCCGTTTCCGTCAGACCGAGCCGCAGATGATCGGACAGAATGGAATAATACCGGCAAAACTGCCGGATCTCCTCGTCGACCGTTTTCACCAGATGGTTCTGCTCCAGAAACCGGAGACCGGCCTCCATCGCTTCCCGTTTTTCCGCTTCGCCGCGCTCTTTCATCCGGGCGCCCGCCTTTTCAAGGAATTTCCCCGTCAGCATCCAGTCGCCCGAGGCCGGCTTATCCAGCGTGTATCCCACGTCAAAAAAAATCACTTTCTTATCCCGCAGCAGCCTGATCATCTTTACGCTCCTTTATCCGCAAACCGCGCCGCTTTCCGGCGGATCGGTCCCGTCCGCCGAAAGCCCCCTTCTGAAAATATATCATGGAACATCCTCCTCCGCAAATAAAAAACACGCTCCTCCCGGAAGCAAAAACCGTTGACAAACCGGGCCGGGCGAAAGTATAATTTTGTCGGCAGGGATCCTGACGTCAGCAGGCAATCCCGCATTGCGAGGTGTGTTTGGAAACTGTTCCGTAACGGAGAACATGGCTGATCGAAAAAAAGCGGCGGCATGACCGCTTGTTTGTTGATGCCATGGCGCGGTACGGACGGAGTCCGGACACTTTTTTATATGCTTTTTTCCGGCTTTCCGGCCGCATTCTCCGGTCCTGTTCATGTCTCATTAAATAATCAAGAGGGATTACCATGACACAGGACATGCTTTCACTCGATTTCGGCCTTATCATCGAACGGCTGCAGGAGATGGCCGTCACCCGGTCCGCGCGCCGGATCCTGGGGGACACGGAGCCCATTTTAAACGAGAACCTCTGCCGCTCCCGGACAGAGGAAACCACCGCCGCCCGCCGTGTAATCGAAAACGCGGGAAACCCGCCGCTGGCGGAAACGGACAAAATCGAAAACAGCCTTGCGTCGGCGCTCCAGGGCGGAATTCTTTCTCCCGCGGAGCTTTGTTCCGCCGCGCGCTTCTGCGCCGCCGTCCGCCGCATGCGCCGCTATCTTCAGGGAGCGGCCGGATACGACGCCGCCATCGCCTCCTGGCATACGCTGCTGCCGGTACTGGATCCCCTGGAGGAGAACATCGACCGCTCCGTCCGGGAGGACGGCGTCCTGGACGACGCGTCTCCCGCCCTGAGGGATCTCCGCCGCCGGCAGGCATATATGGAGCAGGGGATCCGGGACAAACTGGATCAGGTCATTCTTCACCATAAAAAAGAGCTGGCCGACAGCTACGTTACCCGGCGCGGCGGAGCCTTTGTCCTTCCCGTACAGAAAAGGTTCCAAAGTCAGTTTCCCGGCCGGGCCGTCGACACCTCCGGCAAAGGCTCCACCGTCTTCATGGAGCCTTCCGCCGTAATGTCCCTTCGCCGGGACCTGGAGCAGCTGATGATCGATATCGATTCGGAGGAGCGGCGCGTCCTCTGGGAGCTGAGCGACCGGGTCGCCGCCGAAGCGGAATCCCTGAAGGCCGCCGTCCGCGTCCTGACGGACCTGGACGCACTCTTTGCCCGGGGAAAGCTCAGCCTGGACATGAACGCGCGTCCGGCCGTGATCACATCGGACCGCCGAATCCGTCTGGTGAACGCCCGGCATCCGCTGCTGGACCCGAAAGCCTGCGTTCCGCTCAATCTGGAGCTTTCCCTGCCGGATATCGGCATTGCCGTCACCGGGCCGAACACCGGCGGGAAAACCGTCTGCCTCAAGACCGTCGGTCTCCTGACCCTGATGGCCCAGAGCGGGCTGCATATTCCCTGCGGAGAGGGGACCGTGATCGGGATGATGGACCGGGTGCTGTGCGATATCGGAGACAGCCAGAGCATCCGGGAGAATCTGTCCACCTTCTCCGGCCACATGACCAACATGATCCGCATCCTGCGGGAATGCAGCCGCGACAGCCTGGTTTTGCTGGATGAGCCCGGCGGCGGCACGGATCCCGCCGAAGGCTCCGGCCTGGCCGCGGCCATCCTGGAGGAGCTGCTCCGCCGCGGATGTTTCTTTATGGTCACCACCCATGACCCGCAGATCAAAAAATGGGCGGAACATACCGGGCACGTGATATGCGCCCGGATGGCCTTTGACCGGGACACGCTTAAACCCCTTTACCGCCTGGAGATCGGAAAAAGCGGCGAAAGCTGCGCCATCGAAATCGCCGCGCGGCTGGGAATGGACGCCGGGCTTCTTGCCCGGGCGCGGCAGGCGGCCGATTATGGGCCGGAAACGAAGGCGGAAGAGCCGCGCCGCCCGATGCCCGTTCCCGTCTCGCGCCTTCAGCGCAGCGCCGTACGGAAGGAAAGCGGCTTTGAACGTTTCGCCATGGGCGACAGCGTCCTCCTGCTTCCGGACAGAAAGAACGCGATCGTATACAGGCCGGCGGATGACGAGGGCAACGTCGTCGTCCAGCTGCGGGGACAGAAGCTGACCGTGCGCCATAACCGTCTGAAGCTCCTGGTGCCCGCTTCGGAACTGTACCCGGAGGATTATGATTTTTCGATCATTTTCGATACCGTCGCCAACCGGAAGGCCGCCCATACCATGGCCCGCAAGTACGATCCGGACGCGATGATTGTCCTGAAGGAGGGAAAGGCGGCGGATACCTGAAGGCTTTTTCCGCTTTCAGCGGCGCTCAGGTACCATGAAGGCCCGTGTTTTCCCGGGAACGGCGCGGCGGATGGATAAAACAACAAAAACAGGAGCGGACGAAAGGGTGCCCGACGGGTTTTCCTTCCGTCCGCTTTCGCATTCCTTCAGGCCTGGTATTTCGGCCATGGGGCCGGTCCCGGTTTTTCATCTGGCAATAAAAAGGATATAATCCGAACCGGCGGGATATGCCTGGGAATGCTGGTAATACGTCTCGCCCGTACCGACGTTGATCATGCGCCCCTTATTGAGGATATAGGCCTGCAGTTCGCCCAGGGACAGCGCGCCGTCCCCATTTGTGTCCGCCTTCATTCCCTTCACGCCGTCCGCAAGCCACTCGACAAAGTAATTGTGGTTCCCGTCATGGCTGTAGCAGTGTTCTTCATACCCGCACGACGCCAGGACGTAATAACCCTCCGCGCGAAAAGGCGCGCCGCATTCGGCCGCTATGGCTCCGCCGGAATAGCAGGCTTCCAGGATCAATATCACATCGCCCCTGATATACCTGTCCGTCCATTCCTTCAGCACGGCATAGGATATATAGGTCATGGAGCCGCCGCTGCTCATCTTCACGCCGACGGCCCGGTAATTACCCTCGTCATATTTGTTGTAGCCGTGGGATGAGATATGAATCAGCGAGATATCCCCTTCCTGCGTGTCGGCAAAGGTTTGCCCGATGGCAGCCTGCAGTCTGGAAGCGTACTGGTCATAAACAACCGTTGTCTGCCAGGGCTCGCCGTTCGGCGCGTACACCGTACCGAACATGTTTTCAAGAAGTCGGATATCTCCGGCGTTCCAGCGGCAGTACTCGGACGAGCTCATATAGGTGTAATTGACGTTGGCCACAAGCAGCGCCCTGCAGACGGGCCGGTGCACGGTGACCTCGATCTCGGCGCTCACCCCGTTCAGGGCCTCCGCCCTCACAACGGCGGTGCCGCTCGTCAGGCCCTCAACGGCGCCGCCGGAAAGCGCCGCGGTCTTTGGATCGGATACGGACCATATGAGATGTTCCGTATCCGCCCCCGGGGGCTCCACGGTCACGATCAGGTCCCTTTGGCCGCCCAGCGGGATTTCGCCCCCGACGGCAACAGAAATCGTCTCCGGCAGCACAATCTCCGTATACGTCCTGCCCTGCGCCTGCAAAAGCTCCCCGGCGCGGCTGCCGGGGCTTACAAAGATCCTGACGCCGTCGTCAAACGCGTTCTCGCCCAGCGTTTCCAGGCCCGGCGGGAGATATACGGCGTCAAAGCCGCAGCCCCGGAAGGCGTTCCTGCCGATTTCCCGAAGCCCCGGGGGCAGGATTACGCCCCCGACGTTCTCATTCCCGGCGAAGGCTTCCTCCATGATTATTTCGGTATCCGCGGGGAACACCAGCGTCTCCGACGCGGCACCGGCCCAAAGCAGCGCCGCCAGAAGAAAAACCGGCAAAAACAGCTTGGCTTTTTTCATGCCATCCATCCTTCCAGCCCGACGTTATTTTCTTACAAACAGCACGAAACCGGAATCGGCGGGATAAGCCACGGACAGCTGATGGTAGGGGGAATCGGAGGACCCGACGTTGGTCCTGGTTCCCTGGGCATAGACATAACGCTGCAGTTCTCCCAGGGACACCGCGCCGTCCTTGTTGCTGTCGGCCGCCATCCCGTTGACCCCCGAGACAAACCATTTGACGAAAAAATTATAATTCCCGTTATAGCTGTAGCAGTGTTCATACGTTCCGCAGGCACCCAGTACATAGCAGCCGTCTTCGCAGAAGGGGGCGCCGAAATCCGGATCGATGGCCGCGCCGGCATAGCATGTCTCCAGGATCAGAACCGTGTCGCCTTTGATATATTTATCCGTCCAGCTCTTGAGCGTCGGGTAGGTGATATAGGTCATCTGGCTGCCCTTGCTCATCCTCACGCCGATGCCCAGACTCCTCAGGAGCAGAAAACCATGGCTGGAAATATGGATCAGCGACACGTCCCCTTCCCTGGTGTCGGCAAAGGTATCCCTGATGGCGGCCTCCATGCGCGTATCGTACAGGTCGTACAGGACCGTCACCTGCCAGGGCTCGCCGTTGGGCGCGTTCACCGATTCGAACATATCCCGCAGAAGGGCGATGTCCCCTCCGTTCCAGCCGGCGTTCTCCTCGTAATAATTCACGTTTGCCACCAGCAGCGCCCGATAGACCGGCTTATGCCCGGTAACGGTCACCTCGGCGCTGGCGGTCACGCCGGCAAGCGTTTCCGCGCGGATCACCGCTGTTCCGTCCCCCACGCCGGTCACAACGCCCTGGGACGAGACCGTCGCCACGCTTTCGTCCGACGAGGACCAGATAAGATGCGCCGTGTCGCTCCCCGCCGGCTCCGCGGCCACCTGCATCGTCACCTGCCCCCCCGTCGATATCTCCGCCCCGGCATTGAGAATGGAGACGGAATCCGGCAGGAGCAGGGGCCTGTAGGCCCTGCCCTGGACGTAAAGCTCTCTTTCCACGGGGCTGTCCGGGCAGACATAAATCGACACGTCGCTGTCAAAAGCGTCCTCGCCAAGCGTTTCCAGGCTCGGCGGAAGATAAACGGCATCAAAGCCGCAGCCCCGGAAGGCGTTCCTTCCGATCTCCCGGATCCCGGAGGGCAGGATCAGCCGGTCGAACCCCGCGTCCCCGGCATAGGCCTCCTCCATGATGATATCGACGGACGAGGGGATATGCAGCGTATCCGCCGAGGCGAAGGCGCAGCACAGCAGGACCAGAAATCCCGCGGAAAGCATCCATATTTTTTTCATTCGCATCACTCCGTTGCGTATCCGGCATCCGGTCAGACCCAAATGCCTTTTAATTTGCTTTCGGTTCATGTATAATGGGAATCGATCCTGTCCTGCGCCCGGGATAAGCGTTCCCCGTCGTCTCCCGGGCGTTGTGCGGGGCTGCCTTTCGCAGGCCCGACTCTTATTCCGGAGGAGTACACCTTGAGAAGCAGAACCCGCCTCAACTGGAGGCTGATTATCTTTTCCGCCGCGCTGATTCTTGTCACCGCGGGGGTCGTGACATGGATGATCCTGGACAAACGCGCCGCCGACCTGGCCGCCATGGCCACCCCGACGCCTTCGCCGGCTTTGATTACGGCCGCTCCTTCGTCCACGCCCCGGCCGACCCCGTCCCCGGAGCCCACCGAATCGCCCGTACCCACGGTGTATCCCACCGTCAGAAAGGGGGACCGGGGGGATCTGGTGATGATCATCCAGCAGCGCCTGATCAATCTCGGCTACCTGACCGGCCGGGCCGACGGGGACTTCGGGTCCCGCACCCAGCAGGCCCTGAAGGACTACCAGGCCGTCCAGGGCCTGGAGGAGGACGGCATCGCCGGGCCGAAGACCATGATCCATCTTTTTGACGGCAGCTCCGTCCCCCAGGCGACGGTCTACCGCATGCCGGGGGACACGGTCTATCACCTGAAGCCCTACTGCCCCCTTGTCCATGGTCCCGAGGAGATCAGGCTGTCCGACGCGGTGCGCCAGGGGCTGACCGAATGTCCCGAATGCCGCTGAGGTATCCGCGCGCCTCCGTCTTTCTCACAGTCTTCTCCTTTCGGGGTGCTTTTGCCCACTATACCATATTTCCATCGCCGGTATCAACCGGTTTTTCGGGGGATCGGACGGTACGCAATGAAATACAAAAACTATGTCTTCGACCTGTACGGCACCCTGGTGGATATCCATACCGACGAAAGCCGCCCTGCCCTGTGGCGCGCCCTGGCGGGGCTGTACGCCGCCTGCGGCGCGGATTACACCCCGGCCGCCCTGCGCGCGGCCTTCCTTCGGGAGGAAAAAAAGGCGCGCCGGGCCCTGGGGAAAAAGCTAAATACGCCCTGGCCCGAAATCCGCCTGGAAAAAATCTTCGCGCAGCTGCTCGCCTCTCCGCCCCGCTCCCACGGCGTTTCCTCCCCCGTCAGCCCTTCCTCCGGGACGGAGGAGATCCTGCAAAGCGGCTGGGCGGCCCTGATTGCCAACTGCTTCCGGGTTCTTTCCAGGGAAAAAATGCGCCTGTACCCGGGAACAAAAGCGGCCCTTTCCGGCCTGAGGGAGGCGGGATGCGGCGTATACCTGCTCTCCAACGCCCAGGCGGTGTTCACCCGCCCGGAAATCGAAGTTCTGGGGCTGGAAGCGTTTTTTGACGGCGTCTTTCTTTCCTCGGACCTGATGCGCATGAAGCCGGACCCGGTCTTTATGGACATGCTCATTCAAAAATACGGCCTGGATAAGCGGGACACCGTTATGGTGGGCAACGATTTTTTCAGCGACGCGGGCGTCGCCCTGGCCTCGGGCATGGACTGCGTGATTCTCAACACCAACCGCAGGAGCAGGCGGGAGCTTTCGGCTCTGACGGATGAAGCCCTGCGGAAATATCCCGGCGCGGCCCGGGACAGTCTCGTCTCGGTTCCCTCCGCCGCCTTTCTTCCGTAAAGCGCGGAAACACAAAAAAGGAGGCCGCCGCCTCCCCGCCTTCACCGCGCGATCCGGCGCATCCTTCTTTCCTCGGCGGCCGCGTATTCCGCCTTCTCCTCGTCGGTCACGGGAACGAATTTCCGGATCTTCACCGGCATTTCGTCCTCTCCCAGGGCCACGTACACCAGATACGCCCGGTTGATCAGTTTTCTGTTTCCGTCCAGGCTTTCGACGAAGCTGTCCACCCTCACCTCCAGGGAGGTGTTCCCGCTCCAGGTGACGCGCGCTTCCTGCACCACGGTATCGTTGAGATGGGCCGGGGAAAGAAACACCAGCCCGTCCGCGCAGACCGTGGTCACATTGGTGCCGGTAAACCGCCTGGCGGCCACGGCCCCCACGATATCGATCCAGGACATGATCTGCCCGCCGAAGAGGCGCGGCCGGTCGTAACCGTTGCAGTGCTGGGGCAGGACGATCTGGACCCCCACCGCGCCGGCGTTCTCGTTTTCGTTCACAGCGTATCCTCCCAAATGAAAAATGTAACTGTTCAGTCGTGTGTGAAGGAGAATGAACGTATGGCAGCAGAGGGGAGGTATCGGAGGGATCTCCCTCCGATCATGATCCGCTTCAGCGGCATG
>CADANQ010000095.1 GCA_902789365.1 uncultured Eubacteriales bacterium | reverse complement strand
GAAGTATACGCTTTTTTAACCATGGCCTTGTTCCTTTGTGTTGTTATTGGAAAAGAGCTGTGAAGCTCCGGATTTTTCAATCCTTTTCTTCACAGCTCCCTGACCCGGGATACGCTGTTATTCCAGTTCGAAAGCGCCGGTATACAGCTGATAATACTTGCCCTTCTTTTCGATCAGCTGGTCATGGGTGCCGCGTTCGATGATGCGTCCCTGCTCCAGAACCATGATTACATCCGAATTCTGCACGGTGGACAGCCGGTGAGCGATGACGAAGACCGTGCGTCCCTGCATCAGCGCGTCCATACCCTTTTGGACGATGGCTTCGGTGCGGGTATCGATGGAGGATGTGGCCTCGTCCAGGATCATCACCGGCGGATCCGCCACCGCGGCCCTGGCGATGGACAGAAGCTGTCTCTGGCCCTGGCTCAGGTTGGCGCCGTCGCTCTCCAGCATGGTCTGGTAGCCCTGGGGCAGCATGTTGATAAAGGAGTCGGCGTTGACCAGCTTCGCCGCGGCGATGCATTCCTCATCGGTAGCGTCCAGCTTGCCGTAACGGATGTTGTCCATCACCGTCCCGGTAAACAGGTTGACCTCCTGCAGCACCACGCCAAGGGAATGCCGCAGGTCCGGCTTGCGGATCTTGTTGATGTTGATCTCGTCATACCGCACCTTGCCGTCGGCGATGTCGTAAAACCGGTTGATCAGGTTGGTGATGGTGGTCTTGCCGGCGCCGGTGGCGCCCACCAGGGCCACCTTCTGACCGGGTTTTGCGTACAGCGTGATATCGTGCAGCACCAGGCGGTCCTCTTCGTAGCCGAAGTCCACGTGGTCGAAGGTGACCTGGCCCATCAGCTCGCGGTAATCCACGGTCCCGTTGCCGTGGCGGTGCTTCCAGGCCCACAGGCCCGTGCGCTCGGCGCTTTCCCTCAGGCTGCCGTCTTCATCCCGCACGGCATTGACCAGCATGACGTACCCGTTGTCCTTTTCGCTTTCCTCGTCCAGCAACTGGAAGATACGCCCGGCGCCGGCCATAGCCATCACGATGACGTTAAGCTGCTGGGAAAGCTGGGATACCGGGTTGATGAAATTGCGGCTGAGCTGCAGGAAGGTGACGATGTTGCCCAGGGTCAGGACGCCCACGCCGGTCAGGGCCAGGTTGGTAACCTCGCTTACTGCCATCAGACCGCCGCCGATGGCGATAACGGCGTAAAGGAGATAGCCCAGGTTGTTGTTGATGGGACCGAGAATGCTGGAATAGATGTTGGCCTTGCTTGATACGTTGAAAAGCTCGCCGTTCAGTTCGTCAAATTCCTTTTTGCTCTTCTCCTCGTGGCAGAAGACCTTGACCACCTTCTGCCCGTTCATCATTTCCTCAATGTAGGCATTCACGTCGCCCAGGGCCTGCTGCTGCTTCATGAAGAACGATCCGCTGTGTCCCGCCACCTTGACCGTCACCTTCATAATCAGCACCATGCTCAGGATGACCACAAGGGTCAGCCACACGCTGGTAAGCAGCATGGATACAAAGACCGATATGATGGTCATTCCGGAGGCAATCAATTGGGGGATGGACTGGGTGATCAGCTGACGCAAGGTGTCGGTATCGTTGGTATACCGGCTCATGATGTCGCCGTAGGCATTGGTATCAAAATACTTGATGGGCAGGGTCTGCATGTGCTCGAACATGCTGTCGCGGATGGTCTTGAGCACTCCCTGCCCCACCACCACCATGATCCTCTGATAGATATAGGTGCAGGCGATGGAAAACAGGTACAGGCAGCCCATAAACACCAGCAGCCTGACAAGGCCCGTATAGACCACATCTTCGTTTCTGACGGCCGCCTCGGCCATGGGCTTGATGTGGTTGTCGATCAGCTTGCCGAGGAAAATGGAGGACCCGGCGCCGATGACCGCCGAAATGACAATGCACAGGATCACGATGATAAAATGCACCTTGTAGGCCATGATATACCGCATCAGGCGCTTAAAGGTGTTTTTGTCCATCTTTTTGACGGCGCCAATGCCGGCCATGGCGCCGCCGCGTCCACCCGGCCTTCCCTGGACCGGAGCGGCATGCCTGCGTCCGGAGGAGGACGTTCCGCCGTTTTTGTTTTCAGACATTCTCTGTCGCCCCCTTCTTCTGAGACTCGGCGATTTCGCGGTAAATGGCGCTGTTCTTCATCAGGTTCGCGGGTGTGTCGAAGGCGACGACCCTGCCCGCGTCCAGGAGCACAACCATGTCGGCGTCCTCCACGGAGGCCACCCTCTGGGCGATGATCAGCTTGGTGGTATCGGGGATCTCGGTGCGGAAAGCGGAGCGGATCATCGCGTCCGTACGGGTGTCCACCGCGCTGGTGGAATCGTCCAGGATCAGGATCTTCGGCTTTTTGAGCAGCGCGCGGGCGATGCACAGGCGCTGCTTCTGTCCGCCGGAAACGTTGGCCCCCCCGTGCTCGATCCAGGTATCGTAGCCGTCGGGCATTTTGCGGACGAATTCGTCGGCGCACGCCGCCTTCGCCGCGGCGACAATCTCCTCGTCGGAGGCGTTCTCGTTGCCCCAGCGCAGGTTGTCCTTCACCGTGCCGGCAAAAAGCTCGTTTTTCTGCAGCACCATGGACACCTGCTCCCGCAGGAATTCCATATCATACTGCCTTACGTCCACGCCGCCCACCGTCAGCGTTCCGTCGGTAACGTCATAAAGCCGCGGGATCAGCTGCACCAGGGTGGATTTGCTGGACCCGGTGCCGCCCAGAATTCCCACCGTCGCGCCGGAAGGGATATCCAGGCAGATATCGGTGAGGGCCAGGCGGTCCCTGTTGCCGGAATAGCTGAAGGATACATGGTCAAAGCGGATGGAGCCGTCCTTCATTTCCGTCACCGGGCTGTCCGGATTGGCCATGGTGGTTTCCTCGTTCAGCACCTCGCTGATGCGGTCGACGGAGGCCCTGGAAATCGTGAACATGATGATCATAAAGGAGAGCATCATCAGGGAGCCCAGGATCATGTTGACGTAGGTAAACATGGAGTTGAGCTGGCCCACGGTCATCCCGTCGGGATTCAGCGCCCCGTTTCCGCTCTGGACAATCAGGCGGGCGCCGAACCAGGACACCAGAATCATGCAGCCGTAGATGCAGAAGTTCATCAGGGGGCCGTTGAAGGCGACAATCTTTTCAGCCTTGGAAAAGTCTCTGAAGATGTCCTCCGACACGCTTTTGAACTTGCGGTTTTCATAATCCTCGCGCACATAGTTCTTGACCACCCGGATCCCGCGCACGTTTTCCCGCACCACCCCGTTCAGCCGGTCATAGGTCTTGAATACCCGGGTGAAAACGGGATGCGCGTGGGACATGATCAGGAAAAGGCCCAGGCCCAGGACCGGCAGGGCGATCAGGAACACCATGCTCAGCCGGCTGTTGATCCTCACGGCCATAATCACCGCGAACACCAGCATGATCGGGGCGCGGAAGGCCATGCGGATCAGCATCTGGAACGCGTTCTGGACGTTGGTCACGTCGGTGGTCAGCCTCGTCACCAGGGAAGAGGTGGAGAAGCGGTCGATATTGGCGAAGGAAAAGTCCTGGATGCGGTAAAACAGGTCCTGCCGCAGATTTTTCGCAAAGCCCGCGCCCGCGATGGAGGCGCTGCGGCCCGCCATCACGCCGAAAAACAGGGATACGAAGGACGCCAGCACAAGCAGCGCGCCCATCAGGGCCACATGCTTCATGTCGCCCGTTTCGATTCCCCTGTCGATAATGGAGGCCGTGATCATCGGGATCAGAACCTCCATAACCACCTCGCCTATCATCAGTATGGGCGACAGGAAAGCGTATTTTTTGTATTCCCGGACCGATCTTGCCAGTTTCCTCATTTTGTTCATGGCCGGTGATCCTCTTTTCCGGAGCCGGATTGCTCCTCTTTTTCAAGGTTGCGGATCATGATGCCGCAGAGTCTTTCGAACTGCTCTCTCTCCTCCGGGGATATCCCCTTCAGCGCGGCCTCGTCCGCACGATGGCAGTCCGCTTCGAATTCCCTGAACAGCGAAACCGCTTTTTCCGAAAGGGCCAGTTTTTTGAGCCTCGCGTCATTGGGAACGGAATGCCGCGTCAAAAGGCCGTTTTCCTCCATCAGGCTCAGAACGGTGCTCACGGTGGAACGGCTCATCCCCAGGTCGTTTTCCAGGTCCTTCTGGAATATTTCCCTGTCCCTGTGATGATAAAGGTAGCCGATGATCCAGCCATGGGTGCCGGTCAGATGTTCCATGCAGGATCTCGCCTGGGATTGGTCCAGGGCTTTTTTCATCAGCCGGGCGAGACAATGGATTTGTCTCCCAAAATTCTGGTCCACGTCTGCCTCCTTTCAAAAAAAGTTCACGCGTGAACAATTCATCGGTGAACTGTTTATGCGTGAACATTTTAATATTGTTTTCATCGCATGTCAATGCGTCTGAATCAGCCTTCAGAAAAATTTTTCGGTGACATAATCAAGCAGATACTGCTGCCCCATGTCGTTCAGGTGGATGCCGTCGGCGCAGTACAGGTCTTCAAAACGGCGATTGGAAAGCAGGGCGTCCCGCAGGTCGACAATATCCGCGTTTTCGCTCAGCGCCATGGTCCGGGCCGCGGCGGCCCAGCGTTCCTGCCAGCGGGAAATCTGCTCCGGGTCGCCCAGGTATTTCAGAAGTCCCTTCCCGTCAAAACGCCTGGACAGGAACGAAAAATAGCGGTGGCCGACCACCGGCACCGGAATGGCGACCAGGGGTTCCATCCCTCCGGCGCGCAATAGACGGATCAGGCGGCGCATGGCGTTTTTGAAACGGTCCAGCGGAACGCTGGGCAGGTAGTCTCCCTCCGGATTTTGACTGATGGCTTCCCACGGCATATTGCAGTCGTTGCCGCCGAATTCGATCACTCCGACGCCGCCGGGAACCAAACAGGATGAATCAAAGCTTTTCAGGCACCCCTCCGCCGTCTGCCCCATCACCGAAAGGTTCCTCACTGGGCAAAGCGCGCGGGAAGAAAGCATGCGGACGCAGCCCCGGGCCGACAGCCTGTATCGGCCGTGTTCCTCGCTCCAGACGACCCCCTTGCCTATGGAATCCCCCCAGACGACGATCCCCGGAATGTCCTGTTTCATACTTCCGCCTCCTGTTTCCGTCTTTCTTGCACATAGTTTACTATACTATTTTACCCGGTTGTACGTATTTTGTCAACCGATAAGCAGGTCCGCTCACAAAAAAACGGCGGCACGCTTTATTTGCGGCCGCGTATGCGTTATAATGATATGGATTCCATCACATCTTTGGGGGTAATCGCATGAGACTGCAGAAATACCTTGCGCTGTGCGGGGTCGCCAGCCGCCGCCACGCCGAGGAAATGATCGAATCGGGCCGGGTCACCGTCAACGGAATCACGGTCACCCGGATGGGGACCCAGGCGGAGGAAGGCGACGTTGTCTGCGTGGACGGAAAGCCTGTGTTTCCCGAGGCCGAAAAGAAATACATCATATATCACAAGCCCGCCGGAGAGGTGACCACGGTTTCCGATCCCGAAGGACGGCCCACCGTCCTGGACCGTTTCAGTGATATCGGCGTCCGCCTGTTCCCGGTGGGCCGTCTGGATTATGACAGCGAGGGACTCCTGCTCCTGACCAACGACGGCGACCTGGCCGAAAAAATGATGCATCCCAGCCACGAGGTGGACAAGGCCTATTACTGCAAGGTGCTGGGCAGCGTCACACCCGAAGCGCTTGATCGGCTTGCCAAAGGGGTGATGCTGGACGATCATCCGACCTCCCCGGCCAGGGTCCGCCTGATCCGGCAGGAAGCCTTTGACTCCATCGTCATGGTCACCATTCACGAAGGCCGGAACCGCCAGGTCCGCAGGATGTTTGAGGAACTGGGCTACAAGGTTCTGATGCTCCGCCGCGTCCGTTTCGGCCCTCTGGACCTGGGGGACCTCAGGCGCGGCCAGTGGCGTTTTCTTGAGGAAAATGAAGTCCGCGAACTGAAGCGGACCCTGTGATCAAACGGCCTGTTTCCTCTTTATCACAATCTGATTCCGAACGGGGTTCCGCCGCGTTCCCCGTACTGCGATAGGGATGCGCCATGGGATATCAGCTCAGATCCGCCCGTTTTCTTGCCCAGGACGCCCTCCGGGCGCTTTTGTCCGAGGGCTGCGCCGCCGTGGACTGCACCGCCGGCAACGGCCACGATACCTGTTTTCTTGCCGAACTCTGCGGAAGCACGGGGCATGTGTACGCCTTTGACATCCAGGAGGAAGCGCTCGCTTCCGCCGCCGCCCTTTTAAAAAGGGAAGGCCTTGCGGACAGGGTCACCCTGATCCATGACGGCCACCAGAACATTCTCCGCCATGTGTCCTGCCCGGTGGACGCCGTCATGTTCAACCTCGGCTGGCTTCCCGGCGGGGACAAAAGCGTGACCACGCTCTGGGAAACCACCCGTACCGCGGTTTCCGACGCGCTGACGCTCCTCAAAAAGGGCGGTGTGCTGACGGTGTGCGTCTATCCGGGACACCGGGAGGGGAACGTGGAACGGGAAAACCTCGGGGAATTGCTTTCGGGTCTGCGCCCCCAGGAATACAACGTGCTCCATTCGGTTTTTGCCAACGCCGGCCCCGGCGCGCCGGAATGCTGGATCGTTCAGAAGCAATAAAAAAGCGGCTGCCGCGCGCGGCAGCCTTTCGTGATATTATTCCGTGTTTATTGTTCCGCGCCGTTTTCCAGCAGCCAGGACGGAGGTTCGCCCTCGCCCGCCCGAAGCAGGGCCCCCATGAAAGGCAGCACATTGGCGTCGTTGTGATTGGCGGCAAGGACGCACATCACCAAACCCCGGTTATCCAGGGACATCCCCTCCATATAGCCGTAATAGCTGTCCAGCGGGATGCCGTACAGCCGAAGCTCTTCATCGTAAACGGTATTTCCCTGGGCGTCGCTGCCCACCGCGGCGCATACCTTGCCCGCGCTCAGGTCCACGCCCTCCACCGGCAGGGTGCCGTCGTCCGCAAAGGCCTGCAGTTCCAGAAACGCGCCGGCGGAGGCATAGGACTTGAAATCGGCGGAAGGAATGATATAGATGTCCCCCTCACCGGCGGCAATCCAGACGCTCATCTGCATCTCGGAGGAATAATCGTTGGTCGCAGCCATCAGCGTCGACGAAACCAGCTCCATTTCCGGGACGCTTTCCTTCCATATCTTTTCCAGGAAAGCGTCGGCCACGGCCTGGGAAGTGGTGGCGCATTTGATATATACGTCGATCCTTTTTTCCTGCGGAACGCGGTAAGCCGTCTGGGCATAAATCAGGTTCCATCCCAGGATGGCCCCGGCCAAAAGCACAATGTATTTCCAGCCGTGATAGGTGAGGTGATCGCTCAGCTTTTTCCTGGTCAGGGGTGTTTTGAACTGCATGCTGCCCATTTCCTTTATCATCTTCCTGTCCTTTCGGACCATTTAACTATATCACGGAATCAATGCAAAACAAAGTACCTGATTATGCATATATCATAAAAAAATTTCCCTTTACCGTCAGAATTGTGTCAGGAATACGACACCCGGAAGCTACGGTGCCGATTGACAACCTATTTCCCCCCTGATAAAATGGTCATGTTTTCGGCGGCAGACGCCGCCATCGGAATGGAGGGTCTTTTCATTGACTGAATCCGTGAAAAAAACGCTGACCCGCAGGATTTTGTCTCATAAGCGGACACTGATCACGCTCATTATCATGTACGCGGTGTTCTGCGTATTCAGGTACCTGATGGCCCTGTCCACATCCAGATACCCGATCGTCATGATCGACGAGATTCTGTATTACAGTATGGCCCGTTCCATGGGAGCCCACGGCAGGATCTCCTTTATGGGACAGCCGGCCAACTATAATTCCGTGCTGTTTTCCGTCCTCCTCTCCCCCGTATACTGGCTGCCGGAGGGGACAAATTACTACCGAATCATCCAGCTGATCGATACCCTCCTGTTCAACCTGGCCCTGTTCCCGATCTACGCCCTTGCGCGGCGTGTCTGCGGGGACGCCCGCAAGGCCCTGGCGCTTTCCTTTATATCCATGCTGGCGCCGGATTTCATTCTTGGTCAGCTGATCATGAGCGAATGCATCCTGTACCCCATGTTCTTCCTGTCCGCGTATCTCTTTTACGTCTACCTGCAGGAAAGAAACATTATCCATATGGTGTGGTTCGGCGTGCTGGCCGGCGCCGTATTCTGCACCAAGCCGGGCATCGTCGCTTACTGGGCGGTCACGGCGGTTTTCCTCCTCGCGGCGGGACTTATAAGGAAGGACCGCCGCATGTGCCTTGCCGCCCTGACGGCGGCGGCGGCCATGGCGGCTTTCACCCTGATCTTTTACCTTTTTGTTTCCCTGGCCTTCAACCATCACCCGGATCAGTATTTCGGCCTTTACCAAAGCCAGCTTTCACTGAAGGATAAGGCTCTCAATCCTTCCTTCCTGTTCACCTCCGCCTGGACGTACCCCTGCTGCTTCATCCTTGCCTGCGCGGGCGGCATTTTCATCACCCCCGTTATGCGCATAAAGGACATGGGCAGCCGTGACAGGATGACGCTGATTGTCATGCTGGCATCCGTATTCGTCCTGCTGATGGGCACCGCATGGACCGTCAACCGGGTGGAAAAAGACCTGGCGGTTCACCTTCGCTACACCGCCGAATTCATTCCTCTTTTCCTGATCATGACCTTCGCACGCGACGCGTCGGACGAGGAAAAGCGGGAACGCGCCGAACGCAAGGCCCTTCGCCTGGCTAAAAGGCGTCCTTCTCCTCCCGTACCCGCGGCGGAGGACGGAACGGAGTTCTCTTCCGGCGACGCCGCGGAATTCCTCCCGCAGGAGGCTTCCCAACCGGCAGCCGGAGCGGAAACGCAGCCGGAAAAGCGCCGTCCCTCCCTCAGCCTGTTTCTTTTGATCCCCCTGTATATGCTGATCGTTGTGGCCTTTTTCAATGTTCTCGGCAGCATCCGGGGAAGCGGCAACGTGGTATTTGAATTGTCCGTATCCTGGCTGAATTCCAATGTGTGGGGAACCGGATTCCTCGCAGCCATCCTCGCTGCAGGCGTCATCCTGTTCACGGCGGTCCTGATCGTCGGCCGCTTCAGCACAAAGTTCAGGCAGTGGGCAAGCGCCGCCGCGGCTCTCTGCGTCTTCGTCACCGGGGAATTCACCTACGGCACCCTGCGCTCCTATATCCAGCCCATTATGAAGGAATCCACCGAAGGGATCAGCAGCGTCCTTGACGGCGATCCCTACCTGTATGTATACAGCACCTGGGTGTATTACAACACGGAACTGGACATCCGCTCCCGTGACGAAACCACCATGTGCTACGTCAACGACCTTTACAACAACATGATGCATCAGGGCGGCCGTTACGTTCCCTTTGTGCCCAACACCCAGCGGGGCGCCATTCCCGCAAACATGACCCCTGATACCGACCTGATCGTCATGGACACCAATTCCTTCCATCAGATCCAGCTGTCCGACAGCGCCTCGGTGATTGCCAATACCCCCCTGCTGAAGGCGATCCGCATCACTCCCGGCGAACGCTGGCTGGACAGCATGATGGGCGGCATTGTCGAAGGCAACGTCCTGCGCAAGGGAACGACGCTGAACATCGTCCTGTTCAACGAAGAACTCTCAAGCGGCAAAGGCCAGTTGAAATTCGATATCGACGTGGATCAGGAAACGGAGCTGATCCTCACCATTGAGGGCAGAAAGCCCAACGTATTCACCGTTCCCGATTACCGGGATACCTATACCATGGATATCCCGAAGGGCGCCACCTGGATCACCATCGTCCTCCCCAACAGCTCCGCCCATCTTTACAGCTACGAAACCACGGTGGCAGACTGATATTATTTCGGATTCTCCATTCCGGGGGCGCGATCCGCGCTCCCGGTTTTTTTGCGTATTTCTGTTTCTCTTCAGGTTTTCCCCCCTTTCCGCATGGATCGGCAGCGCGGAAAGAGAATGCGGGCAAAGAAAAACGGCGGCGCCCCGGGTCCCGCCCGAAGACGCCGCCGGCGCGCCGCCGCGTCCGTATCATCCGATTACGGCTTTATGATAAATCTTCTTGCCCTTACGGATCTTTACGCCTTCCTTCAGACGCTCCGCGGACACGGCATACCCGATTTCCGGAACCTTTTCGCCGTCAACAGTCACGCCGCCCTGCTCGATCAGCCGGCGGATCTCGCCCTTGCTTTTGCCAAGGCCGCAGCGCGCCATCAGATCGACAATATTGAAGCCGTCTTCCGGCACCTCGTCCGACGCAAGGGTCGTCGTGGGCATGTTGCTGTCGTCGCCCTCGCCGCCGAACAGCGCCTTGGCCGCCTGCCGGGCCTTTTCGGCTTCCTCGCGGCCGTGGACCAGCGTCGTCAGCTCCATCGCCAGGATTTCCTTCTTTTCATTGATCCTGGAGGCGTCCCATTTTTCCATTTCCTCGATCTCTTCCAGCGGAACAAAGGTGAGCATGCGGATGCACTTCATCACATCCTCGTCGCCTACGTTGCGCCAGTACTGGTAGAATTCGAAGGGAGACGTCTTGTCGGGATCCAGCCAAACCGCGCCTTTGGCGGTTTTGCCCATCTTTTTGCCTTCGCTGTTGAGCAGCAGCGTGATGGTCATGGCGTAGGCGTCACCCTCGCCCTTGCGGCGAATCAATTCGGTGCCCGCCAGCATGTTGCTCCACTGGTCGTCGCCGCCGAACTGCATATTGCAGCCGTACACCCTGTGCAGGTGCAGGAAATCGTAGGCCTGCATAATCATGTAATTGAATTCAAAGAAGCTCAGGCCCCGCTCCATCCGCTGCTTGTAGCATTCGGCCCGCAGCATGTTGTTGACGGAGAAGCAGGCGCCCACCTCCCGCAGCAGGTCCACATATTTCAGGTCCAGCAGCCAGTCGCCGTTGTTGACGATAACGGCCTTGTCCTCGCCGAATTCGATGAACCGCTCCATCTGTTTTTTGAAGCATTCGCAGTTGTGCCGGATAATCTCCTGGGTCATCATCGGCCGCATGTCGGTGCGTCCGGAGGGATCGCCCACCATGCCGGTGCCGCCGCCCAGAAGGACCACCGGCTTGTTGCCCGCCATCTGCAGGCGCTTCATCAGGCACAGGGCCATAAAATGTCCCACGTGAAGCGAATCCGCGGTGGGATCAAAACCGATATAAAACCGCGCGCCTCCGTTGTTGATCAGTTCACGGATCTCCTGTTCATCCGTCACCTGGGCAATCAGCCCGCGGGCCCGGAGTTCTTCATAGATCTGCACTTTTTCCACATCCTTTCTTATCAGCGTTTCGGTGATCCGAAGAAAACGCCCTCTGTTTCCACGGAAACAGAGGGCGAACGATCGCGGTACCACCTCTTGTTCGGGCATCCTGTGCACCGGATACCCCTCAAGACCGCTGTAACGGGCAGCCCGTCCGTCCCTACTGAGCCGTGCCGTTCGGGAGGAAGCTCGGGAATGTATTCGGCCTGCTTTCCCACAGCCTCGCATCGACCGGCTGCTCTCTGAAGGCGTCCGCAGGCGTACTTCTTTCCGTCAAAGCCTTGTTGGAAAGGAATATATCATAAACCCCGGGAAAAGGCAAGGACTCTTTTGAAAATAACCGCTTATTTCTTTCTAGTGAAGTGCAAAAGTAACTTCCAGAGTGGGGGTAAGGAAGTGGAAGTTAGTCTTACAAGAGAATCCAGTTGGAAATTAGTAGTACACTTGGCATAGA
>CADANQ010000094.1 GCA_902789365.1 uncultured Eubacteriales bacterium | reverse complement strand
CGAGTTCGTGTCCGCGGACAACGGCGGCACCGAAGCCGACGGTGTGGTGACCTGGACATTGACAGCTGTTCCCGCCGGCACGGAAGGCAAAGTCACCCTAACGGTGGAGGTGCTTGAAGGCGCGCTGGTGTCTGAGGGCGGCGAAGGCAAGGTTGTGAACGGCGGCGACAATGCGACGGTCAAAGTCGGGAACGACAATGAGTTCACCCTCAACGAAGTCGAGAATCCCCTGCAGGAACTGGGCAGACTGATCATCATGAAAGCCTTCTGCGGCGTGCCCAAGTGTGATACGCCCTGGGATATGGACGCGTTGGCTGAACTGACATTCATCGTTGACGGTCCCGACGGCTATCACGAGGAATTCAAGTACGCCGATCTGTCCGAATTCGCCGCGCCTGACGGCAACCTGACCAAAATGCTGGTCATCGAAGGCCTGGTGCCCGGCAAGTACAAGGTTACGGAGGTCGGCGCGGAAGGTATTCTGACCGGTTATGATCTGCATCCGTCCTCCATCACCGTCGCCTATGCCACCGTGAGCGGGAACGGGGAAGGAACGGCTGTACTCAAAAACAACTACAGGAAGAACACCGGCAGCCTGGAAATCACGAAGACCTTTACCGGCGATGATATCGGCGAAAAGAAGAACGATCTTGCGTTCCTGGTAACCGGGCCTGACGGCTATGAACTGACTGTCAGGTACAGCGACTTTGCCGACGGCATCTATACGGTGGAAGATCTGCCGCTTGGCGAGTACACGGTGGAAGAACTGAATGCGGACGAACTGATCGACGGCTATACCGTTACGGTCACGCCCGGCGTACGGCAGACCGCCAACGTGAACGGCAGCGTTGCCAGGGTCCGCTTCAACAACGATTACAGCAAAGATGTGGGCGACCTGGCCGTATCGAAGGCGGTCATCGGAGACACGGACGCCGCCGGCAAGACCTTCCGGATCGCGGTCCGGAGCGGCGACTTCTACTACAGCCCCAACGGAGAAGCTGTGGAGGACGAGGCCAGGTGGGTCACCCTGAAGGGCAACTGGACACTGACCTGGCACAATCTGCCGGTCGGGACCTATACGGTGGAAGAAGACGAAACGGACGCCCGGATCGACGGTTACAGCCTGACGGTGACCTGCGGCGACAGTGTCGAAGTGACAAAGGGCGGGAACGCCAAGGCAACCGTTACAAACGAATACATCCGCGACAAAGGCGCTCTGAAGGTCACCAAGACCGTGAACGTCATCGGCGCGGAACTCACCGAACGCACCTGGAAGCTGGCCGTGAAGGATGAAAACGGCGTTTACTACGGCAAGGACGGCAGCGTCGTGACCGGAAGCTCCATCTGGGTGGAATTCGGAAAGGACGAGACGGTCACGTTCGAAAATCTGCCGGTCGGCGTTTATACGGTGGAAGAAGACGCGGACGGCGCCGCCGTGGCCGGATACACCCTGAACGTCACGAAGGACGCGCAGGTCCGGGTGACGAAAGACGGCGAGGCGGAGACGGTAATCATCAACGAATACACGCAGGATACCGGAAGCCTGCTGGTTTCCAAGGTCATGTGGGGCGAACCGATCACCGAAAGGAACAAGGTATTCAGGTTTACCGTCACCGACAGCGCCGGCGAATACGTCCAGGACGCGGACGGCAGGATTGCCGCCGCTGAGCACAGCTTCAGCATCAGGGCGTTCGAATCCGTCATGATCAGGAACCTGCCCGTCGGAGCCTACACCGTTACGGAGCTCGGCACGGAAGAAGGCGGAGAAGCCCGGATCGAAGGATACACCCTGACGGTGAACGGCAGCGGTGAAACGAAGTACGTGCTCAAGGATGAAGTGACGGAGCATCCCATCGTCAACAACTACTCTGAAGACGTGGGCACCCTGATCATCTGGAAGGACTTCAGCTGTGACGTCAGAGGCATGGATGAACTGGACAGCCTGATCTTTGAAATCGTCCGGATCATGGATGACGAGGAGATCGTCGTGGCCACCGTGTCCTACAGGGACTTTGAGGACGGCAAGTATGAACGGAAGAACCTGCCGGCCGGCCTGTACAGGGTGACCGAACTGAACGCGGACGGCCTGGTTCCCGGCTTCACGCTGCTTGAAACCAGTGTGACCGTCAGCGAAACGGTCACGCTTGTGAGGGGCGGGACCGAAACCCTGAAGCTGAACAACTACTACGAACAGGATACGGCCGGGCTGACCGTGACCAAGGAGGTCGTCGGTGCGCCTGATTCCGCGCAGGACAAGGCCTTCAGAATTGCAGTGAAGTGCGGCGGCACCTTCTTCAAACAGAGCGGCGAGCCCGCGGAGGGTGAAGAATGGGTCCTGTTCCAAAACGGCGACAGCAAGACCTGGGAGAACCTGCCGGTCGGCGAATACACCGTGGTCGAATCCGAAGACGGAACGCAGATCGAAGGCTATACGCTGACTGTCGAGGGAAGCGGCGTCGTGGTGACCCTGGATAAGGATGACGAAAAGGAAGCCACGATCGTCAATACCTACGAACGCGACAAAGGCATGCTGACCCTGAGCAAGATCTTCTGCGGCGTACCCGCGGACGCTGACCTGAGCGGCCTGACCTTCCATGTGACCGGACCGGACGGCTTTGACGAGACGGTAACCTTCGAAGAGTTCGAACAGGATACGCTCCGCGGCCTGTACACCTTCGAAGACGTGCCGGTGGGCGAATACCTTGTGGAAGAAACCAACGCGGACGGCCTGATCGCGAACTACGCCCTGAAAGCGGAAGCGAGCGTTACTTCCGTTTCCGTGACCGTGAGCAGGAATGCCGAAGCGACCGCCGTTCTGGTGAACAAGTATCATCAGGAGCTGGGCAATCTCAGGATTGTGAAGACGTTCCACGGCCTGAACGGCGCGGACCGCGAGATACTGAATGACCTGGTGTTCACGGTAACGGGCGTTGACAGCCGGGGCGATACCGTCTTCCCCGCAAAGACCTACGCTTATGCGGACTTCAGCGAAAGCGGCATCCTGCTGCTCAGCGACGTACCGGCCGGCACATATACGGTGACCGAAGAAAACGCCGAGGGGCTGGTCAGCGGCTATGTGCTGGATTCGACGCAGGTTTATCCTGAAAAAGGCGTGACGGTCGAAGCCGGCAAGACAGGCACCCTGTATGTCGCCAATACCTACAGGAAGAACAGCGGAACGCTGATCCTGAGAAAGACGTTCCCCGTCAACGAACAAACCAAGGACACCATCGATACGGTATCCAGGAACATGGTGACGTTCGACATTACCGGTCCGGACGGTTACAGCAAGACGGTTACGTACGGTGAATTCACCTCAAGCGGCACATATACGATCACGGATCTGCCGCTGGGCGAATACACGGTTACGGAGTACAACCAGGATACCAGCAGAACCTATGTCTTCCTGGCGGACGCCAGCAGTGAACTGACACAGACCGCTGTGCTGGATCAGCCGGAAGCTGTCAGGACGGTTTCCTTCGTCAACAGATACGAACGGGATACCGGCACCCTGAAGATCACCAAGATCTGGACCGGCGCCGACATCGGCAAGCTGAAAGACAATCTGGTGATTGCGGTCGACGGCCCGGATTACCACCAGGCGTTTACCTACAAGTCCGCCTTTGACGCCAGCAGCGTTCTGGTCATCAGCGGCCTGAAGCCGGGTGAGTATACGGTCAGGGAAATCAACGCTCAGACCGTGGGCGGCAGCCGGTTTGTCTGGACGGAGACGGAAACGTCCCGGAACGTCACGGTCGTCAGGAACGAGACCTGCGAGGCGGTTCTGACCAACGAGTATCAGCCCGTCGTCACGCCGACCCCGACGCCGACCAAACGGCCTCCCGGACCGCCTCCTGTCAATACGCCGACCCCGACGCCCAAACCGACCCCGACTCCCAAACCGACCCCGACTCCGACGCCTGTTCCCCCGCCGGTACTCAAAACAACCGTATCCGGCAGCAAGATATGGGTGGACAGCGATAACGCCGAGGGTATGCGGCCGGAAAGCATCACTATCAATCTGCTGGCGGACGGTGTAATAATCAGGAGCAGGACGGTCACTGCCGGCGACGGATGGGCCTGGAGCTTCGGTGATCTGGATGTCGCCGACAAAGACGGCAGAATGATCGACTACACCGTCACGGAGGAACCGGTTCCCTGGTATACCTCCAGGACGGAAGGCTATAACGTGATTAACACCTATACGCCTGAAACGATCTCCGTATCCGTCGTCAAAATCTGGGATGACGACAACGACGCCGCCGGCATGAGGCCGAAGAATCTGGTGGTCACCCTGTCCGACGGCACACGGGTCACGCTGAACGAAGAAAACGGCTGGTTCGCTACCGTTGCCAACCTGCCCAAGTATGTGGACGGCCATCCGGCCGTGTACACCTGGACGGAACAGGAGGTACTCGGCTACGCGCTGTCCGGAAGCGTTACCCATAACGGCGTCACGGTCCTGACCAACGAGTACAGAGGCAGAAAGGAACCGCCCGAAGAATTCTGGAACGTTGACTGGCGGTTCGGAACCGAAGTTACCATCAACCACGTCGGAGACTGCTATGACTGACGACCGGACAGGAAGGACGGGAAAGACGGAATGAAAGGCCTGATGAATATGAAAAGCATGAAAAAGTATCTGTCCCTTCTGCTGGTCCCGGCGTTCCTGCTGATCCGCGCCCCGCTCCCGGCTTCGGCCGGGGAAGGGCCGGACGGCGGCAGCCCTGCCGGTACGGAGGAAAGCGTCCCGGCAGGGCGGGAAGAAGCGGCACGGGCGGAAGCTGACGGCCGCGGCGAACTGATCGTGGGCCATCCGACCGTGATGAAAGGGGATTTCTTTACCGAGATGTTCGGCAACGATACCGCCGACATCGACGTGCGCGCGCTGATCCACGGCTATAACCTGGTCAGCTGGGATCAGAACCAGGGCGTGTATGTATTCGATCCCTCCGTGGTCACGAATGTATCCATGGCATCTGACGCGGCGGGAAACCATACCTATTACATGGCCCTGGCGGACGACCTGTATTACTCCGACGGCACCCCCATCACCGCCTGGGATTACGCCTTCTCCATGCTGCTGATGATGTCTCCGGAGATTGAGGAAATCGGCGGAAAAATCTACCGGGCGGAGCATATCCTGGGCTACGACGCTTACATCACCAAAAAGACGAATACCCTGATCGGCGTGCAGGTCATCACCGACCATCAGCTGGCCGTTACGCTGGACCGGCAGTTCCTGCCGTACTTCTTTGAAACCGGCCTGCTGCTGTGCGTGCCTTATCCCATCAGCGTAATCGCTCCCGGCTGCAGGGTATACGACGACGGCATGGGCGTTTACATCGGCAACGCGGACCGGACGATCGAAGAGCCGATCTACACGGCGGAACTGCTCAAAGAAACCATTCTGGATCCCGAATCGGGCTACAACAGCCATCCTTCCGTCGTCAGCGGCCCCTATGTCCTGACGGCTTTCGACGGGGTAACGGCGCACTTTGAGATCAACCCTTATTTCAAGGGCGCGTGGATCCACAATACCCTCCCGGAAGATTTTCAGTTTGATCAGGAACGTTTCGCGGGCGTCGGTACCGGCAGGCTGACGGATCATCACGGTCTCATCTATGTCCGGATGTTCCGTCTGACGGAAGACGGGGAGGAAGACCCCTTCTATCTGGTGAAACCCGGCATTGAGAAGATCCGCTTCACCCTGGCGGACAACGATACCATCGCGGAAGATCTGGCCGCCGGCAAGCTCCATCTGGTCAACAAGGTGGTCTACGGGCCGACCATTCTGGAATGCATGGGCGTACGGGTCACCGGCCGCGTCCATCCCGAAACGGCCGCGGCATCGGCCACGCAGGAGCCATGGGCTCCGGAAGGATATGATGATGACCGGTATGACATCCGGTATACCGATTATCCCCGTATCGGCCTGGCGTTCCTGACCTTCACTTTTGACTGGCCCACCGTGCACGAAAAAGAAGTCCGCCAGGCGATTGCCTGGTGCATGGACCGCGACGCCCTGACGGAAGATTACTGCCGCGGTTTCGGCAAGCGCGTGGACGGCTACTACGGGATTGAGCAGTGGGAATACCTGTTGGCGACGCACCAGATCGATTATCCGGTCAACTTCCTGGGCGATGAACTTCACGGAAAGTACCTGCCCAGACAGTACCTGATGCTTGAGAGGCGCCTGGAGGAAAACGCGGACGGAACGACAGGCTATGTTTACCGCTACGTGACCACCCAGGAGGAATACGACCGCGCGGTCGCGGCGTGGGACCGCCTGTCCCTGGACCGTCTGACACAGTACAAAGTGGATACCGCCCGGGCCAATGCCCTGCTGGACAGCGCCGGCTGGACGCTGAACCGGGACGGCGGGCCTTACCGCCCCGGCACGGACGACGTGCGCTGCAAGATGGTGGACGGCGAACTGACGGCGTTGGACCTGACCATGATGTATCCGGAAGGCAATCATATCGTGGATACCCTGCAGGAGAACTTTATCGATCACCTGAACGAATGCGGCATCCTGCTCACCCTGGTGCCGACGCCGATGCAGGACCTGTTCCGCTCTTACTACCGCGAGACGGAACGCACGACGGATATGATCTACCTGGCCACCAACTTCCATGTAATCGTCGATCCGTCCATCACCTACAGCTGTGACCCGACGGCCGACCATCTGCTTTGGAACAACACGTATTCCGACGACGAGGAACTGTACTGGGATGCCGTGAACATGCGCAAGACCGACCCGGCGGACGTTTACGGCTACGTATCCAAGTGGATCACCTTCCAGGAACGGTACAACGAGGTGCTTCCCGCCATTCCCATCTATTCCAACATCTACTTTGACTTCTACACTCCTTATCTGCGGAATTACAACATCACCGCCCACGTCACCTGGTCCCAGGCCATTCTGGAAGCCTGGCTTGGGGATGAGCCCGAGGAGCTGTCCGCGCATCCGTAAAAAATGAATGCGCGGCTGACCCGGCAAAAACATTTAAGCGATCAAAATCCACGGACAACGAAGAAGACGCCGCTGCGGAAACGATTAATCCGCGGCGGCGCCTTGCATATATAATCAAAATCCGCTGAGCTTCCGGCGTTTTATACTGATCCCGCTAAATGATGCGGATCGGAAACAGCGGGGGAAAACGGATTCTTTTTCGGGATCCGTCTTGTTGATTTTAAACCGAAGCCGTCTAAACAGGTGAAAGGAGGTGGGGAGGACATGCAGACGGTCAAGGGTCCTGACCGAACGCCGGAGGAAGAAATTACCCGTATGGTAAACGAACATCAGCTTGCCTTGCTTCGCCTTTGCTTCACCTATCTGCATGACAGGGAACTGGCGCGGGACGCCGTTCAGGAAACCTTCCTGAAAGCTTACCGCGGTTTAAAGGCATTCCGGTACGAAGCAAATGAAAAGACCTGGCTTTCGAGAATTGCGATAAACTGCTGCAGGGACATACACAGAAGCGGCTGGTTCAGACATACGGATCGATTCGTGACACCCGATATGCTTCCCGAGCCCGCGGTACAGCCCGCTTATGAGGACAACGTGCTGACGATTGAAATCATGAAGCTTCCCAAACGGCTGCGGGAAGTGATTCTGCTGTATTACTTTGAGAACATGACGACGCCCGAAATCGCGGAGACCCTGCGAATTTCGCAGCAGGCAGTCAGTAATCGGCTGGTCCGCGCGAGGGCAAGTCTTCGCAAGGCGCTGGGAACAGAATTCGAGGGAGATGAATGAAAATGCGAAAAGAAGAAGCACAGGAAGCTTTGAACCGCGCTCTTTCCGGTTTGCAGGAAGATCCCTTGCTTGCCCGGCGCGTCATTGCGTCAGAGAAAGGGGAATTCAAAGTGAAAAAAATATCGCGCGCGGCAATCATTATCGCCGCTGTTGTCCTGCTTGCGATGGCGACGGCCCTGGCCGCCGGCCTGGGCGGAAGGGTCAACTGGCTGGGTGAAGTTAAGCCCGATCCGGCGCTGATGCCTTCCGCAACTCCCATGCCGACCTCTGAACCGGAGACGGCCGCCGTCACCGCGGAGATCGATAACAGTTTTTATGGGCTTCTGGATTATTCCAATGACCGTGACCTGATCGTGATCAGCGTATCCGGCAACGGGGCCGCTTCCTCAAGAAAACAGATGATCGGCAGCATGGATGATTTCAAAGAGCTGATGGAAACCGCCAAAGCCGATTTCCCGATCCCGGTAAATATCCCGGAAGGATACGTGCTTAAAAAAGGGTATGCGGAGTTCGGATGCCTTCCCGAAGGAGAGTATGCGCTCGCTTCTCAGACAGTCCATCCCGAAGGCTTCACGGAAAGCCATTATACCGTCGATCCCGCCATGGATTTTATACGCGCGTATTACCTGACCTTCGTGCCTGCCGGCGGTTCTGACGATACGGACCGTATTTTCGTTCATGTGTTTATGATGCCGCCTGCCGACCCGCACGAATACGCCTTCGGGATCGGCGAAGATCAGACAGCCCGGGCGGTTCATGCAAAAGGGATGGATAACGCGCTCATGATCGGGGGCGACCGCGTCACGCATCTGGTGATGAGGAAAACAATGTCTTCCCCGCAGACCGATCTGTTCCTGACCGGAGCGGACGCTGATCTGACGACTGAAACGTACACGGAATACGAGATTGACGTAAGCGCGGCGTCATTGACGGAGAACGAACTCCTTGGAATGTTCGCGGAATAAAACATAACCCATGACGGCGCCGCCCGATCCCGGGCGGCGCCTTTTTTTCGGGAGGCGGGCAGCCTGCGTATACGATGGAGCGGCCGCCGCTATGGGGTTCTGCGACGATGAATTACGTGATACGGGATCATCGGAAATATATCGCGCGTTCCCTTCCGAAAGTCTCTGATTTATGGTACATTGATTGTGCATGCGGGATTTGACGGAAGCAGCTTCCCGCGACTGTTGGGTTCGGGGAGGAAGGACATGAAAACAGGGAATCGGAATTCACGCGCCGGAAGGATTATCGGCGATATTCTGCTCGCGTTGGCCGTTCTTCTGATTGCCGACGTCGCTTTTGTGATGCCGGCCAGGATCAATGCCGTTGTGCTGAAGGCGGATTACCGGAAAGTTTTTATATATGAGATCGTCCTTTGCGCGGTCCTTCTGGTGTTTGCGCTGGACGTACGGTTCAATCTCTTCACCCGATGGAAAAACGCGATACTCAGGGCCGTCGGCCGGCTTTTGCGCGCCGTCGTCGTTCTGATGTGCGCGGTGATCGTCTTCTTCTGCGGGAAAGTGATCGTCGGCGGCGTGATCAATACCGCGGACCGGGCGGATTATGCCATTGTGCTCGGGCTGGCGCTGGAAAACGGTGAACCCGCGCCTGATTTGCTGGCAAGGCTGGATACGGCCCGGGAATACCTGAACAAATATCCCGAAGCGCGTCTGATCCTGACCGGCGGAAACGCGGATGAGTCCGGCCGGACGGAAGCCGACGTCATGCGCGATATCCTGACGGAACGCGGAGTGCCGCAGGAAAGGCTGATCCTTGAAGACCGGGCGCAAACGACCAGAGAGAACTTCCGGAATATTGCCGGGATCGTTTCGGCGGGGGAACCGGTTGTCATGATCAGCAGCGATTATCACATGGACCGTGCGGTGCGAAACGCCGCGGAAAGCGGTTTCACTCGGGTAATGAGGCTCCCGGCCCCCTCCGGCTTCCTTGCCTATGGCGCGAACATGTTGTCGGAAGTGGTTCTGAATCTGAATGACCTCGTCAGATAACGGCGTCCGCGCATTGAATTGACGCGGCGAATGTGATACAATGGCTTCGCGTTCAAAAAGAATGAAAAAAAGGAGTGGATTTTGAATGAAAAGGACGCTCTCCTTTCTGATGGCGCTTGCGCTGATGCTCTGCGTGGCCGGGGAAATCCGGCAGGCTTCCGCGAACGTCCTCAACATGTATGTGGCGACATACGATTATTACGGGCTGAAGCTGCGGCCTGAACCGAGCACCAACAGAAACGAGTACTGCAAAATCCCCCACGGCACCCTGCTGACCATTTACGAGTTTTCCCTTGACGGTTTATGGTGCAGGACGCAGTACGGCGGATATGAGGGCTGGGTCATGTATAAGTACCTTACCGAAAACAAACCCCGCGCCCTGACCCCCCAGGATCCCGGCCCCAGCAAACCGACGGCGGCTCCGAAGAAGGCGACTCCCGCCCCAACGGCGGCTCCCGCGGCGGATACCGACAGGACGACCTTCAAAGATATGAACGCCGAGTTCGAGGCCATGATGAAAAACGCGCAGCCCGAAAATATGACCGTTATGTGCGTCCGCCGCGGAACCAAATGCTATCTCCGCTGGGCGCCCAGCACCTCGGCCAAGGCCATGCGTAATGACGTAATCTACGGCGACACCTTTACCGTGCTCGCCGTCGGCAACAAGTGGTACCAGGTATACGACCAGGTTACCGGCAGGACCGGCTACTTCCTGATTTCGCTGACTGCCCTGGCGAACACGACGGACTATATGCCCGGCAATTAATCCGCACGGAGGTAAACGGCAATGAAAAAACTGCTTTCCCTGATTCTTGTATTCGCAATGACTTTTTGCGCCTGCGCGGCCTTCGCCGAAGAGCCCGATGCGGAAGTGACGCCGATGTTCAGCCTGTCCATGACGCTGCCCGAGGGCTATACCGCGAAAGAAAACTGGCCGGATCCCTATGTGGTGAACGTGATGCTGGACAACGAGGATCCTTCCAGGCCCCTGATCGACGTGCAGATCTCCTATGAGGATATCTACAGCGACGTTACCTTCTCAAGGGACGTATGGGAAACCGAGGAAATACAGAATTACGCCGCTTCCCTGGCCTATGACGTGGAAACCGAAGAATACGATGAATACTTTACCCGCGATACCGGTCTGGGTACCGTAATCATGGTCATCCATGAGGCGGACCATACCCGCATGCTGACCATCTGGCACGGCTATATGGTGACGCTGTTCGCGGCGGACAGGACGGAGGACGGCGGTTCGGCTCCCGTCAGCGACGAAACGCTGGAGGTGATTATGCAGTTCCTGACGAACATGGATATTTCCAAGGTGATTGTGGAAAACGAGGCATAAACTGTTTCCCGATGTGAAGTAGACTGCTAAAAAGTCCTGACAGGGAAAAGAAGGAATCAACCGGCATGGAATCACGGCTGGTTCCTTCTTTTTTTTCATGTCCGCATACCCCTGCCATAAGTCATACTGATCCTGTTTAAAAAGGCTAAAAGCCTTTTTATAGCGCCGGAGGCGCGTTCAGGATCGCATGGGACGGAATAGCACAGGGGACGGTTCTCTGTGCTCGACGCCGGCCTGCGGCAGATGGGGCCTGCGCGGCCCCAAACCCCGCGGCAGAGGTTTTCAACCCCTGCACCCCGATTCGGCGAACGGGCTGTCCGCCGACAAACAGCGGTTTCCGCCTGTCTGTGCCTGTACGCGGGGGACGGATTATGGAAATAAACCCCGGGGGCAGCGCAGAAAAAAACGGGGGACGGGTTATGGAAATAAACCCCGAGGGCGGCGCAAAAAAAGACGCGGGGACGGGTTACGGAAAAATGCTTTACTCAGTGAAAACGGAAACAGGCTGCAAACATGGTTCGGGGGATGCGGTATACTGAACGCGTCAAAGGGCAGGGCAACAAAAAGCCGGGGCCGATGAAAAGACAAGGAAAGGACTGTGAAACTGTTTATGGATAGCAAGATGAAGAAGGGCCCGATTATGCTGGTTGTATCGTTGGTGATGTTCGGCATCATTTCCATGGTGCAGTCAAATACGCCTTTTACCTGTTACTACTGCCACCGGCAGCAGACGGGCACACGCCATATGGTCCGTGTTTACGGCAGTGCGGAA
>CADANQ010000093.1 GCA_902789365.1 uncultured Eubacteriales bacterium | reverse complement strand
GACTCGGGGAAGGGGTTTCCCTTCCCCGGACTCCGTTCTTCGCCCGGGGGGTTCGCGGGGGGTACGGGTACCCCCCGCGGTATCTGTTCTGTCCGCAGGTCTGAACAGATACCGCCTCTTATTCGTCCGCTTCCCGGGATTCGGCTCCGTTGGCCAGGGCGCGGGCATACTTTTCGCTCATAAGGGTCTGGGAATACAGGTATTTTTCGCCGTTGCAGTCCGCGACACATTCCCGGATATCGGCGTAGTCGGGGTTCTCCTTCATCTGGGCAATCACCAGCTCCATCTGGTCCTTTGACAGGAAGAAGGGCTGCCTTGAGAAGTAATACACCGGCGTGGGGGTGGGAAAAGCCTTGCAGTTGAAGCGCACCATTTCCGCCACCGTGCGGGCGTCATCCTTCTCCAGGGTCAGCATGGCGATTTTCGCGTAATTGTGAGCCATGTTTTCCTCGGAATAATAATACACGTCTTTCTGTCCCTTCACCTCCAGGATATCCCGGCAGGCCTCGTCCGCGGTCATTTCCGCGATCAGGGCGTCCGCGTCCTCCTCGTCCCGGGCGATCAGCGCCTTCGGGGTGATCAGGGCGGACCGGGAGCGCTCGCGGATAAAGTCCGCAAGCAGCTGCGCCTTTGTCTTCACGGGCTCGGGAGGCGCTTCCTCCTCCGGCGGGAAGGGCGGGAAGGGATCCTCCACCTCGGGCAGGGATTCCATGTATTCGAACAGGTCCCGTTTTTCCGCCGCCGTTTCGTCCCCGGAATCTTCCGGCGGCTTTTGAACCGCGGGCTTATACTCGCCCCCGTTCATGGCGGGATCCAGCGCGTCGCTGAATTCGCCCGGGATCTCGCTGGGCTTGAGCTCCACCTCTTTGGAAAAGCCGGGCTTTCGGCGTCCGAACAATGCCATTAAAAAGTTCCTCCTCTGCTGAAACAGGTTCAGTGAAATAAGCGGGCCCGCGCCGGGATCGCCCCGGGCAGGCCCGCGCGTTGATTAAATCAGATCAGTCCCAGTTCTTCCAGCTTGTCGGCGCATTCCTTCAGGTCGAACTTCTCAAGGGTCGCGCGGGTGGGGATGCCGGTTTCCTTGTTCCAGCCCATGGCCTCGTACCACATATCCAGGCTCTTTTCCCAGTCCTCGCGGTCCAGCTTCACGGTGCCTTCCTCGAAGGGCTTGAAATCGGGTTCCTTGTCGAATACCCAGTCGCTGACCCTGTCGTGGTCTTTCCTCAGGTTGGAGCTGTCCAGGTTCAGCTTGAAGCTGATGGCGGTAATCGCGCGCAGCAGCTGGCTGATGCGCTCGGAATCCCGCTCCTGATCCTCGCGGGTGTATTCCTCGCCGGTGACGGCGGTCATATACTTGGCGTCCAGGTCCAGGTCGCCCACGTAGTTGCGCTTCTTGCTGGTGGCGATGGTCATCGGGTACATCCAGTTGCACAGCGTGGCGCTGTCGTGCCACTGCTTGCCGATGAAGGCCCATTTGGCCAATTTAATCTTGTTCTCGTTGATGGGGGTGTACTTCTTCTGGGCGTCGGTGCAGCCCTCGCCGAAGAAGTGCTCCAGCACCGGTTTGGTAATCTCGTTGTAGGGCGCGCCGGAGGAGCAGAAGTTGATCAGGTGATGAATCATGCAGTCACGGTTGTACATCATGGAGTACAGCGTGCCGGCCTGCCAGCAGTTCTCCGGGCCGTGATGGCGGGGATAGCCGTTGTGGCCGATATTGAAGTTCTTGGCGTTGACGAAGTCGTAGAAGCTGACGCCGGCCACGTTCTTTTCCGGGTCGTCCATGCCCCACTTTTCGTACAGCCTGAAGGTGCCCAGGCCCAGGTCGCTGAACAGGCCCTTGCCCAGGGAGATGCGGCGGTAGCACTCCACCACCCAGCGGGGATCGCCGGACTCCATCAGGTCCCACGGGATCTCGTCCCATTCGCCGGGATACAGCCTGTCCGCCACGTCCTTCAGGACGCCGGTGGAATAGGCCATGTTGAAGTCCTCGTAAAGGTTGCCGTAGTTGCACCATACGCCGTAATCGTCCGCCGCGCGGGAGCCCGCGCCGCCAAGGATCATCTTGGCGTCCTTGGGATCCACGAAATCATGGGTGGAGGGCACGCTGTTGCCTTCGGCGTCCTTATGGTTGGGGTACCACTCCAGCATCTTGATGATGGGCATGCAGGTGTTGGACACATGGGTGGGCAGATCATATTCCGCAAGGGGATCCATATCGTACTGGGTGTAGCAGCGCACCGGGCAGGAGGCGCAGCCACCCTGCTTGACGGTGTATTTCTCGGCGATCTCGCCGAAGTCGAACACACCCTTGTTGCAGCGCAGGGCCGCCACGTTGATCACGCCGCTGGGCTGCTCGCCCATGTCGATGGGGCCCCTGGAGGCCTTGTCCCAGGTGATGCCCGGGGCGCCCTGCCAGCGGTTGTTGGTGGCCACGTATTCGCTCCAGGACTGAGCGTGGCAGGGAACGGTGTGGTTGTTGTTGCCGCCCACCAGGTCCTTGATCATGTAGTTGGAAAGGAGGCGCACCTTCATGGGCTGGGCGATCTTGACCGCGCCGGTGCCGCGGACCGCCATGCCCTTCACCTTCTTGCTGCCCAGCAGCGCGCCGATTCCGGCGCCGGCGCTGTTGCCGAAGGAGGTGATGATGTTGCTCATCGGCACCAGATTCTCGCCGGCGGGGCCGATGGAGGCCACGTCGAATTCGGGGCCGTTCTCTTTGGCCAGGATGGCGTTGGCCTCATAGGTGCCCTTGCCCCACAGATGGGAGGCGTCCTCGATGGTCACCTTCTCGTCCTCGATGCGGATGTAGACGGGCTTGTCGCTCTGACCTTCGATGATCATGGCGTCATACCCGGCGTATTTGAAGGCGTGGGCGATATGGCCGCCCATGTGGCCGTCCACGATGGAATAGCCCTTGCTCCAGCAGGAAAGCAGGGTGACGTTCATGCGGCCGGAGCAGGGAACGCCGGAGGCGGTCAGGGGACCCACGCCGAACACGCACTTGGCTTCTGGCCCGAGCGGATCCGTATTCAGGGGAACCTCGTCCCAGATGACTTTATAGCCGATGCCCATGCCGCCGATATAGGGCTTGTACTTGGGCAGGGTATCTTCCTTGGTGATTGCTCCGGTGGTCAGGTTGACGCGAACGATCGTACCCGCCCAGCCGTTGATCCCGTTTTTAACAGACATTGTTTTTCCCTCCTGTTTTTATCGGTCGATGGTCGGACGCGGTCAGACCTTCTGGGCAGCGGAAACGATGCGGTCCCAGGGCACGATGCTCAGCGCGCCGGAGGGGCAGCCCTCGGCGCAGGCGCCGCACATGATGCACTTGGAGGATTTGTGGGTCACGGGGTTCACCGTGGGCATATGCCACGGGCAGGCGTTGGTGCAGGCGCCGCAGCCGATGCATTTTTCGGTATCCACCCGGCGGATGCCCATTTCGTCCGCGTAGATGGCCTGCATGGGGCAGGCGTTGCCACAGGCGGGATCCTCGCACTGGCGGCAGGTATCCGGGAAGTAGTTCCAGTTGTCCTCGGTATACAGGCCGGACCCGTTGCGGCTGGAAAACAGGTTCCTTGTCACCTTCACGCGAGAGATATAGCTGGAGCAGCAGCCGTCGTTGGTCAGGGTGCAGTTGATCTCGCACCTCTGGCAGCCCACGCAGCGGTCCGCGTTCACCACCAGGAGGCCCTGGGGGAACGCCCACACGCGAACCTTGTCCTCCGCGACGGCCCTGGCCGTTACGCCCATGGTATCCAGCAGGGCGGCGGAGATTGCCAGCCCCGCCAGGCTTTTGCCGCTCAATTTCAGGAATTGACGGCGGGTGTATTCCTTGTCAAGAAACTTGCCTTTTTCACCCATCAGTAAACGCCTCCTTGGTTTGTTATGTGACGGAATGAGCGCACAGAAAATACGGCGCGGCAAAGCGCCTCTTTCGGCGCTTGCAGGCCGGGCTCCTTCGCGAAAGGCAAGCACACCCGTTGCCGGATATACTCATTGGTCCAGCCGACCCGGAGGGACGGGAAGGACTCGGAGCATTTTTCTATATTATATTATACTGATATAAAAAAGCATTGTAAAATTCCATTGCCTGTGTTAACATATAAATATCAGTTATAAGTTTAGATTCGGAGGAAGGCTTTATGGACCTTGACGATATGAAAATGATCCTTGCGATCGCACGTTCCGGCAGCATGACGGCAGCGGCCCGGGAGCTGTACGTTTCCCAGCCGGCCCTCAGCAAGCGTCTGGAGCGTTTTGAGAAGGAAGTGGGGACCCGCCTTTTTGAACGGATCCAGGGCTCCCGTCGGATGACGCTAACCCCGGCCGGAAAAATGCTGATCCCTTTTGCGGAAAAATGGGACGCCCTCAGGCAGGATATCGGCATGCTGCATGACTTGAACAGCCGTGTTCATTTTTTTGTGGACACCGTGGATACCGTCTCCGAAACGGTCCTGCCGGACGCCATCCGCCGCTTCTGCGATAACAACCCGGACACCGAAACGGTGGTCCGCTGTCATTCAAGCAGGGACTGCTATGGCAGCGTTCACGACAGGACGGGCGACATCGCCTTTGTAACGCAGCAGCATTATTACCAGGACATGGCCACGAACCCCCTGTTCCGCGAGGAGATGCTCCTGATCGCCCCTGCGTCGTCATCCCCTGGCGGCGTCGCCGAAACAGGTGATCTGGACTGGGAAAAAGAGATCGTGATCCCATGGAATTCCGAATTCATGCGCTGGCGCCAGGACTGCCTGCGTTTCACCCGGCACCCCAACGTGTCTCTCTGCTCCATGGCCATGGCCCTCCCTTTCCTAAAAAGCGGAGAGCACTGGACGATCGCGCCGCGTACCGAAGCGGACCGGGCTGTCAGCGTCTGTCCTTCCCTAAAATGCCTGCCCCTCAGCGCGCCGCCCCCGGAAAGGACGGTATGGTGGGTAGAGGAATTCTCAAGGCACCACCCGGCCTCGAATGAGCTGCTTGATATCCTGCGCCGGCAGTTGAAAGACAGGGATGGCATCCGTCTCCTGTGACCGGAAACCGCCCGATATCCGGCAGCCCCCGTGCGGTAAATAACGAGGGGGATAACTTCATCCTTGAAAAAATGACCGGCTTTGATTATAATGAATCTGTTAAGGAGGCGAAGGCATGTTCAATATCGGGTTCGCGGAGCTGATCCTTGTGCTGCTGGTAGCCTTTCTTGTGGTAGGGCCCAGGGATCTGCCCAAGGTCGCCCGCTGGCTGGGCCGAACCGTAAAAAAAGCCCGCCGGCTGATCGCGGAGCTCCGCAAGGAGAGCGGCTGGGACGATATGATGTCGGAAACCGATGACATCCGCCGGGATATCGAACAGACCGTGAAGGAAGGCGACATCACCGCCGACCTCAAATCGGCTTCTAAGGAACTGAACAAAAGCATTTCCGATGCCAGGAAACAGACCGGCATCAAAAAGCCCTGATTATCTAAGGAGGATATGATTATGCATCTGGGAACCATGGAAATCGTTCTGATCGTCGTCCTGGCGCTGGTACTCTTCGGCGCGGGCAAGCTTTCCGGCGTCGGCAAGGCCCTGGGCAAGAGTATCAAGGACTTCAAGAACGAGGTCAAGGAAGACAAGGAAGACGACGCGGAGGGCGGGGCGAAGAAAACCCAGGAAGAGAATAAGGCCTGATCATGAAGCGGGATGAAAACAAGCCCGGGGAGGATATCCGGGACGCCGGGGAAGACAAGCCCTTCGGCGGGGAAACGCCCGCCGCGGAAAGCGTTCCCGTAATCGCGGACGGGAAAGGCGAACCCGACGGCAGCCCCTCCGCCGGGGAAGAAAAAGGCGCCGGCGGGGGCAATGATAAAACCGCTTCGGACAAAGCCCCGAAGAACGGGGAGGAAAAGCCGGATGAAGAGGACCCCGAAGACCATCGGGCGACGCTGCTTTCCCATTTGCTGGCGCTCAGGAAAGTGCTGCTGATTTCCGTCGCCTCCATCGGCGCGGCTTTCTTTCTGGTGTATACCCTGGCCATCGACCGCCTGATGGCCTGGATTATCGATCCGATCACGGCCCGCGGAATCGAAATTATCTACACCGCCATGTCCGAAGCCCTGATGACCAAATTCAAGGTGTCCCTGATCGCCGGCTTTATCGCCGCGTTCCCGGTCATCATCTGGCAGGTGTGGGGCTTTATCAAGCCGGCCCTGTACCCCAAGGAAAAAAAGGCCTTCCGGCTCCTCTTTTTCCTGGCCCTGCTCCTGTTCCTGTCCGGCGTCATGTTCTGCTATTTCGCCGTGTATACGCTGGCTGTGGACTTCTTCCTGGTGGCCGGCGACAACCTGGCCACGCCCCTTTTGTCCATCGACAAGTACGTGGGCTTCCTGTTCGGATTTATCGTACCCTTCGGCATCGCGTTCCTCCTGCCCATCGCGCTGTACCTGACCACCCGCATGGGCTGGACGGACTATCAAATGCTCTCTTCCAAGCGCAAATACATCATCCTGGCCATCTTTTTCCTGGCCGCCATCCTGACGCCGCCGGACGTGGTCTCCCAGGTCGCCCTGGGGGTGCCGCTGTGCCTGCTGTATGAGGTCAGCGTCCAGGTGGCCCGGCTGACCAAACCCAGGGAAAGGGAATAACTGGAACCGCGTCATGAAGGTTTTGACAACGGGGCTGCCGCATCGCGGCAGCCCCGGCTTTTTACATTGTCACGGACGATAAGCTTATTCGTACACGTTCAGCGTGCGCTGCCACTGAATCTCCACCATCTCGCTGGAATTGCCGTCCTTCACAAGGTCGAAATTGGTTTTGTAATCGGGGATTTCGTCATACAGCGTGACGACCTCGTCAAAGAAGGCCACGGCCCAGGAACCGGGGCTTTCCTCGTCCCACAGCTCCAGGTACAGTTCCTCGCCGATATATTCATGCAGGTCGATAATGAAGGTGGCCATATCCGCCCAGGAGCCGCCGACGCCCTTCTTTACGCTGGGGAAGCCGGAATCCTTGAAATGACGGTTGCGGAAAAGCCCGATCTGGGTGCCGTCCGCCTTGAAAACCTTGACCGCGGCGGTACGTCCGCCCATGCGCACGGTGATGTATCCAACGCCGCCCAGGATAAAATGAGAAGAAGTGATATGCCAGGATTCGGGTTCCGGAATGGTGGTGGCCCAGCCGTCCAGATGATATTCGCCGGCCTGGTTGAAGGGCATTTCCTCCGCCCAGTAGGTCTTTTCCGAGCTGAGGCCCAGGGGATTGCCGTTTTCGTCGACGGGCCAGCCTTCCGGCAGGGTCCAGCCGGTGAAATCACCGGTCTCAAAACCGCCGTTCTCTACCTGAAAGGGAACCTCCGATTCGGCGAGCGCGGACGCGAGACCGAAGAGCATACCGACAGCCAGCAGGATGGAAACCAGTTTTTTCATGACGCGTACTCCTTTCATCTTCGAAACGTTTTTTTCATGGCAAACAGGGACAGTTCGGTCAATCCGGGGCATATCTTTTTTTCGCGATCACTTCCTTCCCCGTCGTAAGGCCGGCATCTCCCCCGGTCTTACTGATAGATCGACGACACCTCATATACCTTAAGCGAAATCACCTGTATATCCCCGTCGGAGAACAGCGTGATCTGCCGGACGTCAGGCGGAGCGTAAGAACGGACGCAGATGGATTTGTCATCGTTGAAGAAGCCTTCCACCAGGGACCTGTCGATGAAGATCTCCATGGTGAGCGTGCCGTCCCTGAGGGGAACGGGACCTTCCGGGACGTTCACGGCCGCTCCTTTCCCGCGATTCGAGGTATATCCGTCCATGGTGCCTTTGGCCGTGTAATATGTAAAGACGGTCTGGTTCCGCCTGCCTCCCGCCTTGCAGGTCAGTCCAAAATTCTCCCCGTCCCGCGGCGCAAGCACAGCCCTGATATACAGCATATCGCCGCTGATCCCGCCAAGGGCTGCGTTGGCGTCCTCAACGCCGACATTTTCCATGGAAAGCAGCTCCTCGCCCAGCAACCCGTACAGCCGCGGGTCCGGGGCGACGCAAACGTCGGTGCCCTCGTCGTTCAGGAAGATGTTCCTTGTCAGTCCCACGCAGTGGGCCCACCCGGCGGCGGCTTCCTCGGGGCCGGTGCGCTGATCCTGCATAATGCTGAAAACGCACACCCGCCCGGTGACGGGATCCCTCAGGACGCTGGGCCCGGTGAACACGTTGCATCCGAAATCCAGGATGCGGGGCGTCCCGCCCAGGCTTTCATCCGGCGTGAATTTCCCCGTTTCATAGTCAAAATCGCCGATGAAGTAATATACCTTATTGTCCGCAATGCCTGCCGGAGCCGGAGAAATGAAGAACGCCCAGCGTTCAGCGGTTTCGGCACGGTTTGAGAGCTTCACCAGAATGGGCAGCTCCCAGCTGGTGCCGTATGTGACGGACTGGTTTTCCATTTCATAGACGGGACCCATGTACCGCCAGTCCATGTCGATGGTCCCGTCCGCTTTCACTTCCAGGGTGTCCGACACATACAGAAGCGCGGTGCCGCCACCCGACGTTTCGCTGCCGGAGCAGATCAGCATATACCAGCGTCCGTTTTCCTCCCAGACCTGGGGATCCCGGAATTCTCCCGGTCTTCCCTGCCCCGGCTGCTGCGCTGCGGCAAGCTCTGGATAAATGACCCATTCGGTCAGGTCCCTGTCGCCGAGGTCCGCGGGATAAGCCGCGCCGATATTCTGGTTGGAGATCAGACCGTCGAAGCGGAAGCTGTCGTTCCCGGCCGTGAAGAACAGGACGGGCACGCCGTTTTTGTCCGGCACGGCGCCGCCCGACCATACGCCGTCGGGGACCACCGTGTTTTCCGTGGGTACGATGGCGTCCTTCACCGGCCGCCAATGGACGGTATCGTCGCTTACCAGGTGGCCCCAGCAGATATTCCGCCAGTAGGTGCCGATGCTGTTGCTCTGGAAGAACAGGTGATACACACCGTTGTAATACACCGGCGCGTGGGGTTCGTTCATCCAGTGCTGGTAAGGACCGCCGTGATACTGGGTTTTGTATACGTCGCCCGTCAGGATGTTTTCCAGGGCGATTTCCTCATACGGGATCGGGGCCGTCTCCCTGTTTGCCAAGGCACGGATATCCTCGCCGGTCAGCGCCGTGTCAAACAGCATCAGTTCGTCCATAAGCCCGGCAAACATCTGATAATTGCCCGCAGGGATCTGCTCGCCATAGGCGTTTTTGCCGATCAGCAGCCTCTCATTGACGGCGGGAAGGATCTCGGAATCCGGGAACACGGGCGCTGAAGCCGCCAGTTCGCCGTTCAGGTAAAGGGACATGCGGCCTTCCTCACCGTCGAACACCGCGGCCACATGGTTCCATTCATTGCGGACAAGGCGCTCGTCATCCGCCCAGAGCGTGAACCAGTCCTCCCCGGTGCCCACCTCGAAGCACAGTCTTCCGAAACGCTGGTAACCCAGCAGGAATCCCTGGTTGGCCCCCTTATAATACTGTCCCACGATCGCGGTCAGGTGGGCGTTGCCGCTGAATTCCCCATTGGGGTCGTCCCATTCAAAGGCCCTGGGGGCGACCCACACACTGACACTCAAGGCGCTTCCGGAAACGCATATCTCCTCCTGCGGGTAGGAGATGAAGGTGGAGCATCCGTCAAACAGCAGCGATCCTCCCTCCACGCCGACCTGTCGCCATTGGGGATCCATCGGATCGGTATAGGCGGGGGTGAGGTACTGGTACTGCACGTCCGCCGGCATCATGCGGCCGCTTTCGTCGTGAATAACGGCTCCCTGCCCTTCGTCAAAGGCAAGATGCAGCACGGGGGCATTCCCCGGCGCTGTTTCCGCGCGCCCGCAGGATGCCAGCAGCGCGCACGCAAGAGCGATAATCAGAAGCTTCCTTGTCATGATCGTTCCTCCCAAACGAAAGTCCGCGCAAACGGGTCATCCCAGGTGATGCGCCTCCACGGACACGGCGACAGGCGCATCGGCGGCAAAGGTGATCCCTTCCGCTTCCAGCGGCGTCGGGATCAGGGATGTCACCACCCTTTCACCTCCGTTGATAAACAGTTCTATGCTCTCCTTGTCCGTCAGGAGGCGCAGCGACAGTTTTCCGTCCTTCGTTTCGGCAATTACATGCCGCGTATGGGCGATATCCCGATGAGAGCCGCCATGGCTGCGGTCGAATACCAGTTCGCCCCGGGCCAGGTCGCAGCGGATCTCCACAAAGTGTGAAACGTCCCTTGCCACTTTCAGTGTGAAACGCCGGCAGGAAGAATCCTTCATGTTCAGGCTCACTGTCATGTCCATCAGGCGTCCCTGAACGCCGGGCAGCGGCATTTCATTGCAGACGGGAACGTTATCGTAGCGCAGCGTGTCCTGCCACAGCCCTTCGATCTCCCTGACGGGACGCTGGCACAGGCGGCCGTTTTCGATAAATACCTCCCTGGGTACGCTCATCTGGGCATACCAGGGATGCCTGCGCGGAGCTTCCTTGCAGGTCTCCCAGTTGTCCATCCAGCCGATCATGATCCGCCGCCCGTCCGGAGCCAAAGTAGTCTGAGGCGCATAGAAGGTGAGGCCGTGATCGACGGGCTGGATGCTTTCGCGCACGAATTCATGTTCTTTTCTGTCATACCGTCCCAGGATAGCCACCGTGCCGTAACCGGCGTGGAACTCTTCCCGGGCATGCATTTCCTGTGGGCTGACGATGAGTACGTCCTTTCCGTCTAACCGGAAAAAATCCGGGCATTCCCACATCTGCCCATATTCACCGCGGCTGGCGTCAAGTTCGGTCACAAAGCGCCAGTCAAGGCCGTCCCCGCTCTCCATCAGCAGGACCGTCCCTGCCTTTTCCGAATGCCGGTTGCCCACCGCCATGCGGTACATGCCGTCGTCATCCTGCCATGCCTTGGGGTCTCGGAAGTCAAATTCGCTGCAGCCTTCCGGCAGATGTGCGTGGCGGATCACGGGGTTCAGCAATGATTTTTCAAAATCCTGGCCGTCTCCAACGGCAATGCATTGGGCCTGTGTTTCCCGTCGGAACGTCCCGGCGGGCTGCACGCCGGTATAGACCAGCATCAGCCTGCCGTCGGGCATGGGAACGGCGCTGCCGGAAAAACAGCCTCCGGCGTCGGCAGCCGTGTCAGGCGCCAAGGCGCAGGGCATATACGTCCAATGCAGAAGATCCTCGCTCACCGCGTGTCCCCAGTGCATGGGACCCCAGTGTCTGGCAAAAGGATAATACTGATAGAAAAGGTGGAACCGGCCTTTATACCAGCAAAAGCCGTTGGGGTCGTTCATCCAGCCGACCAGGGGTGTCAGGTGAAAAAGGGGGCGCTCATCGGCGGAAATTTTCATTGCCTGCTCCCGTTCAAATGCCCGCACCCTGTCCAGGGGCGTAGGATTAATACTCATGGCAACCTCCCGGTCTTAAGATATTCATAAAACCGGGGGCCGGTGATCCGGCCCCCGGCAACGTCATTGGAATGTTACTTGGCAGCGACGTAACGGTCGTATACGGTCTGGTAGATGTCCAGCAGGGTGCTCATGCCGCAGCGCTCGAGGAAAGACTTGTAAGCTTCCCATTCGGCGTCGGTGGGGCCGCCTTCCTTGATCCACTTGGCTTCGTATTCGGCCACAGCGCGCTCAAAGTCCGCACGGTAGAAATCGATATCGTCCAGTTCATCCTCGGTGAACACGCAATCCTGGGGATAGAAGGAGAAGTCCTTCACATACTGGAAGAAGAAATCATAGGTGTCGGCCAGGCGGTCCATGGCGCGGTCTTCCATGTAGAAGTAGTCGTGATAGTAGCTGGACAGGATCAGCTTCGGGCCGGCGACTTCGCTCTGGGCCTTGAGTTCGCCGGCGGACTTGTTGAACTTGGCGCGGGCTTCCTCGTCGGTAATGGACAGCCAGACGCCATTTTCATCCTGGCCGGCGATCAGGTTGATGAGGCCGCCGGAGGGAGAAAGGAAGATGCGCAGCATGCCGCAAATGACCATGGTGGAAATGAAGTGCGGCGCGTAGATGAC
>CADANQ010000092.1 GCA_902789365.1 uncultured Eubacteriales bacterium | reverse complement strand
GGTTTCCCTTCCCCGGACTCCGTTCTTCGCCCGGGGGGTTCGCGGGGGGTACGGGTACCCCCCGCGGTATCTGTTCTGTCCGTAGGACTGAACAGATACGAAAAAAGAATCCTCAGGGCGCCCGCAGCGCGCCCATGGCCGCGGCCACGTCCTCCCGGATCACCAGGGACGCTTTGCTTTCGGCCGGGACAGGGGTGCGGTTGATGACCACCAGTTCCTTCCCGTCAAAATGATCGATGAAGGAGGCCGCCGGCTCCACCCGCAGGCTGGTTCCGGCCACGATCAGGGTGTCCGCGGAGCTGATCTCCCTCAGCGCGCCCATGACCACGTATTTGTCCAGGGGCTCCCCGTAGAGCACCACGTCCGGCTTCACCACCCCGCCGCAGGGGCAGCGGGGCACGCCTTCGGCCTCCGTGACGAAGGACAGGGGAAAGCGCCTTCCGCATTCCATGCAGGCGTTGTCCCTTACGCAGCCGTGGAGCTCGTACAGCCTTTTGCTGCCGGCGTCCCGGTGCAGCCCGTCGATGTTCTGGGTTACCACGGCCCTGAGGATGTCCGCCTTTTCCAGTTCGTACAGCTTCAGGTGCGCCGCGTTGGGCCGGGCCTCCGGGCGGATGAGGTATTTCCTGTAAAAGCGGAAAAACGATTCCGTATGCAGGCAGAAATATTCAAGGGACAGGACGGTCTCCGGGTCCATCCCCTCGAATTCGCCCGCGTACAGGCCGTCCGCGGACCTGAAATCCGGGATGCCGCTGGCGGTGGACACCCCCGCGCCTCCGAAAAACACGAGGCGGCGGGTGCGATCGAGGATGGTCTGCAGGTCTTTCATTTCAGCCTCCTGATCGAGTTTGAGAAAAGGCGTGCATTATGATGTCTGAGCGCTGGTGAAGGCAAGAAAAACCTTTTCCACCGTATCATACACCATGCCCGCCGCTTCTGTCCAATAAAACCGGCGCGGGTCATTGACACGGGGATACGCTGCGTTTATATTTAGTCTGAACAAAGGTTTTTTGCGCGGATACGGCCAAAGCGGCGGGAGGGGGCGGCCGTTTTCGGGAGAATATACGCCGCTTTGATATCCCGGGTATTTCCGGTGTGTTGACGGGCTTTTTCGACGACCGCGCGGCGGCAGGGATCATAAAAAACAGGGGAGGCGGATATATGTCCTTCGGCGTCAGCGAGAACGATGTCCAGACGGTGAGCAATTATATTTCCATGTTTTCCAGCCTGACCTTTAAGAACGTGGCCATCGGGCTCGCGGTCCTGGTGCTGGGCCTGATCGCCGTGCGGCTGATCGTCCGGGCCCTGGGCAAGGTGCTGGAGCGGGCCAAAGCGTTGCCTCCCGCCATCCAAAGGCCCATTAAAAGCACGGTGCGCGTGGTGCTGGACATCGTCGTGATCCTGACGGCCACGAGCGCCATGGGCATTCCCATCACCTCCTTCGTCGCCGTGCTGTCCGTAATCGCCCTGGCGGTGACCCTGGCCGTCCAGAATATCCTGAACAACGTGGTGGGCGGGTTCATTATCGCTGTGTCCCATCCCTTCAGCATGGGGGATTTCGTGCAGATGGACGACGTGACGGGGACCGTGGAGGAGGTCAAGCTCATGTACACCCGTTTTCTGGCCCCCGACGGCAGGATCATCTATGTGCCCAACAAGAACATCTATACCGCCAACCTGATCAATTACACCCGCAACGGCCGCCGCAGGGTGGAGCTTTCGGTTTCCGCATCCTACGATTCGGAGCCCGAAAAGGTGGCGGCGGCCATCCGGGACGCCCTTTCCCGCATCCCCGGCGTGCTGGCGGACCCGGAGCCCGTCATTCATCTGGAAAGCTACGGGGACAGCGCCATCGCCTATACCTTCTATTTCTGGGTCGCCGCCAAGGATTTCTGGGGTATCAAGTATGCCGTCAACGAGGAGCTGTACGGCGCGTTCAGGCGGGGCGGGGTGGAGATGACCTATCCCCATATGAACGTGCATATGAAAGACTGAGGCCGGTCATGTCATATCCGGTGAAAATACGGCCGAAGACAAAGAGAAAGCAAATAAGACGCTGAATAATATAGCCTGCGGCTATGACACCGGATTTATTTTGCGTATTTGACATCTCTCCGGGAAACGGATATCATGACGTTGTTTCCGCAAGGACACCGAAAGGAGACATGGCATATGAAAAGGTTTTATCCGGCCGGCGCGACGGACCGAATGTGACAAACGGAAAAAAGCATCCGCCGCGTACGCGATCAAACAAAAAATAAAAAAGGAGAATGAAAAAAATGTTCCGCAAGATTTCAGCTTTCATCCTGGCCCTGGCCCTGCTGCTTTCCTCCGCCGCGCTGGCGGATACCCTGGTGGTGCTCGTTCCCAACGACCCCACCAACGAAGGCCGCGCCCTTCTGCTGCTTGAGGCCATCGGCGCCATCGAACTGAAGGAAGACGCCGGCATCGAAGCCACCGTCAGGGACATCACCGTGAAGAACGGCGATTTTGAGATCAAGGAAGCCGAGGCGGCGATCCTCCCCAACCTGCTGCCCGACGCGGCCTTCGCCATCATCAACAACAACTACGCCCTGGACGCCGGCCTGAACCCCTCCGGCGACGGCCTGTACATGGAATCCGCCGACAGCCCCTACAGCAACGTGATCTGCGTGCGTGAGGGCAACGAGAACAGCGACGCCACCAAGGCCCTGGTCGCGGCCTTCTCCTCCCAGGCGGTCGTGGACTATATCGCCGCCACCTGGCCCAACGGCGACGTGGTCTCCGTCATTGCCGAGCCCACCGACGGCTACGATTCCACCGTGGACTACGAAGCGCTTAAGGGCACCACCATCTCCATCGCCGTGACCCCCGTGCCCCACAAGCAGGTGGCCGAAATTGCGGCGAAGATCCTGGCCGAAAAAGGCATCACCCTGAAGATCGTCGAAGTGACCGATTACGTGACCCCCAACGAGTTCGTTGAGAGCGGCGACGTGTACGCCAACTACTTTGCCCACATCCCCTATCAGGAGAACTTCAACAAGGAAAACGGCACCCACCTGGTGATCGTGGCCCCCGTCCATGTGGAGCCCATGGCCATCTACGGCGGACAGCAGAGCGATCTGAGCCTGCTGACCGGGAAGTAATCTTACGCGCTAGGCGCGTTAATAAGCCGCCGGTCTTTACGGACCGGTGGCTTTTTTCGGACAGGGATGGTATAATGAATCATTCCAGAAAATCGGAGGAATTCAAATGATCCGGCTTGTAAACATGTCCAAGAGCTTTTCCACCGCCTCGGGCATGGTGGACGCCCTGAAGCATGTCAACCTGACCATCAACGACGGGGATATCTACGGGATCATCGGCATGAGCGGCGCCGGCAAAAGCACCCTGGTCCGGTGCATCAATATGCTGGAAAAGCCGACGGAGGGCTCGGTAATCCTTGACGATCTGCCCCTGGAATCACTGAGCGAGGTTAAGCTGCGCGCGGTCCGCCGGGAGATTGCCATGATCTTCCAGGGCTTCAACCTGCTGATGCAGCGCAACTGCATCGAAAACATCATGCTGCCGCTGAAATTTTCCCATGTGCCCAGGGAACAGGCCCTGGCCCGGGCCCGGGAGCTGCTGGAGCTGGTGGGCCTCCCGGAAAAAGAACGGGCCTATCCCGCCCAATTGTCCGGCGGCCAGCAGCAGCGCATCGCCATCGCCCGCGCCCTGGCCACGAACCCCAAGGTGCTTTTGTGCGACGAGGCCACCAGCGCCCTGGATCCCAAGACCACCCATTCCATCCTGGAACTGATCCGGGACATCAACCGCAAACTGAAGCTGACCGTCATCGTCATCACCCACCAGATGAGCGTGGTGCAGGAGATCTGCAACCGGGTGGCGATTCTTGAAAACGGCACGGTGGTGGAGGAGGGTGAGGTGGACCGGGTCTTCTCGGAGCCGAAGGCCCGCGCCACCCAGAGCCTGGTCTATCCCGAGGTCGCCGACGGCACCCTGGACCTGACCGCCCCCGGCACCCAGTGCATCCGCATCTCTTTTGACGGCGCCGACGCCGCATCCAAGCCGCTGCTGGCCGACATGATCCTCTCCTGCGGCATCCGGGCCAGCGTATTGATGGCTTCCACCCGGTCCATCGGGGACAAGACCTATGGGTATATGCTCCTGGAGATTCCCGGGGGCCCCTCGGACCTGGCCGTGGCGGTGGATTACCTGACCGGCCGGCCCAATATCCGGGTGCAGATCACCGGCAGCTATGACGGAAAGGAGCCGCTCGCATGAATTTTGCCAATTCCTTTACCACGGAAAAGCTTCAGGAAGCCTGGGACCTGATCCGGAGCGAATTCCTGCTCGCCACCTGGCAGACCCTGTACGTCACCATATTGTCCACCCTGTTCGCTATCCTGATCGGCATGCCCCTGGGAATGATCCTGGTGGTGGGCGATAAAAAAGGCATCAGCCCCTGGCCCCAGCCGGTCATCAAGGCCATCAACGTGATCATCAACCTTCTGCGTTCGGTGCCGTTTTTGATCCTGGTGGTGGTGGTCATCCCCCTCACCCGCGTCATCGTGGGCACCGCCGTGGGGGACGTGGCGTCCATCGTGCCGCTTGTAATCGCCGCCTTTCCCTTTATCGCGCGCCTTGTGGAGGGCAGCCTCAGGGAAGTGAACCCCAACATCATCGAGGCGGCCCAGTCCATGGGCGCGACGCCCATGCAGATCCTTTTCAGGGTGATGCTGCCGGAATCCGTTCCGAGCCTGATCACCAATTTTACCCTGGCGATCACCACCATCCTCGGATACACCGCCATGAGCGGCGCCGTGGGCGGCGGCGGCCTGGGCAAGATCGCCATCACCTGGGGCTACAACCGCTACCGTTATGCGATACTGTACGCGGCGGTCATTCTGCTGGTGGTCCTGGTGCAGCTGTTCCAGACCATCGGGTCCTATCTTGCGCGCAAATGCGACAAGCGCCTGCGCACCTGACCGTTTGCTTCGATCCGCGCGACCCATGATTTCGTAAAGGGGATCCCCATGACGCTGCAGCAGCTGAAGTACATCGTGGAGGTGGCCGACCGCGGCTCCATCACCGAGGCCGCCAAGGCCCTGTTCATCGCCCAGCCCTCCCTTTCCGCCGCCATACAGGAGCTGGAAAGGGAGATCGGCACCGTCATCTTCCTCAGGAGCAGCCGGGGCGTGCGGCTGACCTCCGAGGGAGCCGAGTTCCTGGGCTATGCCCGCCAGGTGGTGCAGCAGGCGGGGCTTATCGAGGAAAAATACATCGCCCGCACCCAGCCCAAGAAGCGTTTCGCGGTTTCCACCCAGCATTATTCCTTTACCGCAGGCGCCTTTGTGGAGCTGGTGCGCAGCCAGAAGGGCGAGGCCTATGAGTTCATCCTCCGGGAGGGCAAGACCGCCGACGTGATTGGCGACGTACGGAACCTTCGGAGCGAGATGGGCATCCTTTACCTTTCCGGCTTCAATTCGCCGGTCATCGAAAAGCAGCTGCGGGAGGCCAGCCTCCAGTTTTCGGACCTGTTCACGGCCCGTCCCCATATCTTCATCGGCCGCAACAATCCCCTGGCCGGGCGGAAAATGGTGACGCTGGAGGACCTCAGGGACCTGCCCTGCCTGACCTATGACCAGGGGGACCAGAACGCGCTGTATTATTCCGAGGAGATCCTCTCCTCCATGGATCACGACAAATCCATCATGGTCACCGACAAGAGCACCATCGTGGACCTGATGGTGGGCACCGCCGGGTATACCATCTCCTCCGGCCTGTGTCCCAGCTACCTGAGGGGAAATCAGATCGTCTCCATCCCGCTGGACGTGGACGAGACCATCCGGGTGGGGGTCATTACCCACCGGGACGTGGCCCTGTCTCCGCTGGCGAAGGATTACCTGGCCATCCTTCACCGCCTGGTCAGGGACAGCCTGACGGAGGAAAACGACAAAGGAGCAGAATGATATGAAAATCGTCATGCTTGAAGGCCTGGGCGCGGACGAAGCCTTCATCCGCGGCCACAGGGAGCGTCTTAAGGCCATGGGGCATACCCTGGAGGCCTATCCCCGGGATACCGATCCCAAAGCGCAGGCCGAAAGGATGAGGGACGCGGACGCCGTGATCCTTGCCAACATGCCCCTGCATGAAAGCGCGGTGCGGGCGGCGAAGAAACTGAAATTCATCGACGTGGCCTTCACCGGCGTGGACCATATCCCCATGGCCGCGGCCCGGGAAATGGGAATCACCGTATCCAACGCCTCGGGCTACGCCACCGACGCCGTGGCGGAGCTGGCCGTCAGCCAGATGATCCGCCTTCTGCGCCGCGTGGCGGAATGCGAGGCCCGCGCAAGGCAGGGCGGCACGAAGGACGGGCTGATGGGGCACCTGCTAAGGGGCCGCACTGTGGGCATCGTCGGGGCCGGCGCCATCGGGAAACGCACCGCGCAGCTTTTGTGCGCCTTCGGATGCCGGGTGATTGCTTATTCCCGCTCCGGGGTGGAATCGCCCTGGATTTCGGCGCAGGTCTCCCTGGAGGAGCTTCTTAAAACGAGCGACATCGTGTCCCTGCACTGTCCGCTGAACGACCGCACCCGCGGGCTGATCGGCGAAAGGGAGCTGGGCCTGATGAAAAAAACGGCGTACCTGGTCAATACCGCCCGGGGCGGCGTCGCGGACAGCGCCGCTTTGGCCCGCGCCCTCCGGGAGGGAAGGATCGCCGGGGCCGCGCTGGACGTCTTCGACCGGGAGCCGCCCCTGGATCCCGCGGATCCCCTCCTGACCGCGCCCAATGTGCTGCCGACGCCGCATATCGGCTTTTTCTCGGCGGAATCCCTTGAGGACCGGGCGGGGATCGTCTTTGACAATCTGTACGCCTTCCTGGACGGACGCCCGGTCAACGTGTGCGGCGGATGAGGCGGGGGGCTTCTGCCGGCCGCAGGGCCGCGGCGATGACGGCGTATTCGGGGATTTTCTGCGGCCTGAGCGTGTGCGTGATGCTGCTGGGGGGCGTCATTCCCGTGGCCACCTACGCCGCGCCCCTCCTGGCCTCGGTTTTCCTTGTGCCCCTCAGGGACGAATTCGGCCGCCCCTGCGCATGGACCTGCTGGGGGGCCGTGACCCTTTTGGCCCTCCTCCTGGGGCTGGACAGGGAGGCCGCGCTTTTTTATGCCTTCACCGGCTTCTGGCCCGTCGTCCGGGAGGACCTGAACGCCCGCGTCCGTCCGGGACCGGCGCGTTTTATCCTGAAAACAGGGATTTTCGTCCTGATGATCGGGGCCATGTATTCCCTTTTGTGCCTGGTGCTCCGCGTGGACGCCGTCGTTTCGGAATTCGGGGAAATGGGGACGGCAATGACCGGGGCTTTCCTTGTCCTTCTGTGCCTGTGCCTTCACCTTTACGACCGGGTGTTGGGCTTTGTTGCGCTGCGGTACCGGAAAAAGCTTCGCCCGAAGCTGCCGATGATCAGATAAAGCGCCCCGCTTCCGTTTTTTTGACTATACGCCCAGGATACCGCCCCGCCCGAAGCTCCGGATGATCAGATAAAACGCCCCGCTTCCGGGTAATAGCATTCGCCGCCGCATTTTCCCTTTGTCAGACGGCGGAGCCGGAGAAGGTATTCCTCCTCGCTTTCGCACTCCGCCTCCAGGCGGAGGGCGTCCCTGAGCAGCGCGATCCTTTGAGTCATATCCTTCGCCCGGGCGCCGCGGCCGGCCATCTTTACCACGGCGACGCCGCTTTCCCGCAGTCTTCTCAGGGCGCACAGCCCGCACCCCTCTCCGGCGCCGAACCGCATCCCCGCCCTTTCGGGCGGGCTTTTTTTGACCGATACCCCGCCGGGAATCCAGTCTACGCGGCACATGGGGACGGTCAGGTCCCCGTGGAGGGTGGCGCAGTAAGCCCCGGTGAAGTGGCACAGCTCGTTCATCGCGAAGGCCTCGGCCTCCATCGGGGGAGAAAAACGCGCCATGGCAAGGCTCAGGAGGCGCATGTCCTCAAAGCTCATCTTGCGGTGGAAGATCACCCGCCGGACCCCCATCCGCCGCAGCAGCGGCAAAAGGCCCCGGTTGACCTCGCCGAATTCGCCGCTTAAGTGGACGCGGCATTTACCGGCGACGCCGCCTGCGTTCAGCGCCGCGAGGGCCGCCATGTTCCCGACGATCAGGGAATCAAAGCCCTCGCGGACGAGCTGCTCCGCTGTTTCTAAAAGCAGGGGCATCTCGGGCGGCGAATACACCGGCGCGTTCAGCGCCACGGCCACGGGGATCCCCGCCCGGTCCGCCTTCTCCCTCAGGATCCGCATCTCGGTAATGGGACCGGCCTGGGCGTTGGTCCAGAGGGATTCCCGCCGGTTCAGCGGGCGCAGGGCCCCGAATGCATCCGTCCATTTTTCCGGCACATAGCCGCAGAATACCTCGTCGGCCCCGGCGCGTACGATTTCGTCGAAACGGTCGACGCATCCCAGGCCCACGGTCATTTTCATTCTTTCCATTTTTTTTGCGCCGCTTTTTTTGCGCCGCTTTTTTTTGCGCCGCTTTTTTTGCGCCGCCTTTTTTTGCGCCGCCGTCAGAGTGTTTTTTCCGTAACCCGTCCCCCGCGGCCCGGCATTGACAGGCGGAAATTGCATGATGTGCGGGTCGACTTCTTCGCCGGATCGGGGTGCAGGGGTAAAACCACTGCCGTGGGGTCCGGGGCCGCGGAGGCCCCGGCGCCGCCGTCAGGGTATTTTTCCGTAACCCGTCTCCCGCGGCCCGGCATTGACAGGCGGAAACTGACTGATTTATGGGTCGACTTCTTCGCCGGATCGGGGTGCAGGGGTGAAACCACTGCCGCGGGTTCCGGGGCCGCGGAGGCCCCGGCGTCCCTTTACAGGTCCAGAAGTATCCGGCCGACGCCCCGCTCCCGGGCCCGCTTCAGCCGTTCGCCGTCGGAGAGAATTCCCGCGTCACAGCCGAACAGGGTGTTCCAGCGGCAGACGACGCCGCTTCCGGCGGGATACAGCAGCGTTTCCTCCCGGCATGGCGCTTTGCAGGGCCCCATCGGCAGCTGCCTTCCCCGGTCCCCGCGCTCCCATACGGCGCGCACCGGGCAGCGGGAGGAGGTGTTTGTCTGGTAAAAGGGCAGCCGCAGCGTGCCTTTCATGGCCGGCAGGTCCGTTTCGCGTCCGCAGGCCTCCCATTCCAGCCGTTCAAAGCCCGTTTCCCTTACAAAACGCAGGTATTCCTCGCCGCAGGCGTCGTTTTGCCTCAAAAGCGCCGCCTGGGCCTGTGTCAGCCGGGGATCCTTCCATTGCCGGTTCAGAAGGACGCCCATGGTCTTTTTTTTGCCTTCCAGCAAAAGGGCGGTTCCCCAGTCGTTCACGGTGATTTCCTCGTCCGCGTCCTCCAGATCCCTGAGGACAAGGTCCAGGTTTTCCTCGCTCACCGGGGCGAGGGACAGGCTGAGGCGCAGCCCCCCGCGGGCCGCTTTTTCCCTGAGGCGGTCCAGGGTCGCCCTGTCCGGCCGCAGGGCGGGGCACCAGGGGTTTCCCGCCTGGACGCCGCCTGGCTCGCGTTCGGCGAGGGGATGACCGGTGAGGCCCCGGCGCGCAAGGCGGCGGCGGAGGCATTCCCCGGGAGACAGGAAAAGGAAGTCCTCCCAGTCGGCGGGTTCGGCCAGCTCCAGGTAAATTTCCATTCCCGCGCCCCAGTCCCTGTCCGCGCGTACGCCGCGCAGCATTTCCCGGGCCGCGCCGTCCATGGTGTCGGGAAAGACCGGGCCGTCTTCGGCGGAGGAGGGTTCCCCGAGGGCAAGCATGGCGCGCATGTATTCCGCGGCCGCCTTCCTGAAGGCCGCGTCCCCGGTCTCCAGGCGGAAAAGGGTGCGGCCGGGGAGGGCTTTTTCCACGTGAATCGTGAAAGCGCCGCGGGGCAGGAGGCGCCGGCTTTCGCCCGCGGGAGAACGGAAACGGAATTCGCATCCGGTCATTTCCCCGATCCGTTCCGCGTCCGAGGAGGGCAGGCGGAAGGCGCAGCCCAGGACGCTCAGGTCCGTGGCGGCGGTTTCGAGGGACCCGTCGGGGAAGAGCAGCAGTACGCACAGGGAAGCAAAGGGGATCATTGCTTTTTCCTTTCAAAGGGATCGGGATATCTGCGTAAAAAGAAACCTCCTGCGCTGGCACACAGGAGGAATAAGGGGGGAGGAGTGTTATGAAATCTTCTGCTCTGCCGGAAGTCTGCTCCCTTCCGACAATCAAAGGATAACACGCATTTATGAAATGACAATGAGAAGTTTATGAACATTTTATTAACAACCGGTTTCAAAACGTGTTTTTTCGATTTTTTTTTCGCCTGCCGGGTCATGCCGGCGCGCGGAGGACCGTGGCGCGCGGCAAGGCAAACGGAGTTAAGCTTGTATAACTCAACGGGCGCATGATAAAATTTTTCCGTTCCGAAGTCCGCTGCGCAATACAAAGGAGGATGATTATGGCCGGATCCGAAGTCTTCTTCACCGATTTCCGTACGGTTGGCGGCGTGCCCCTCACCGAAAAGCTCAAGCGCCTGTGCCGCCGCGCGGGGATTGAGACCATCGACATGGACAACAAATTCGTCGCCATCAAAATGCATTTCGGCGAGCTGGGCAACCTGGCCTATCTCCGCCCCAATTACGCCCGCGCCGTTGCCGAGTTGATCATTGCCAAGGGCGGCATGCCCTTCCTGACCGACTGCAACACGCTGTATCCCGGGTCCAGGAAGCATGCCCTGGAGCACCTGGACTGCGCCAACATCAACGGCTTCAACCCCACCACCACCCTGTGCCAGATCCTGATCGCCGACGGCCTCAGGGGCACCGACGACGTGGCGGTGCCGGTGCCGGGCGGCGAGTACTGCAAGGAAGCGTACATCGGCCGGGCGGTCATGGACGCCGACATCCTGATCAGCCTGTCCCACTTCAAGGGGCACGAGGCCACGGGCTTCGGCGGCGCGCTGAAGAACATCGGCATGGGCTGCGGGAGCCGGGCCGGAAAAATGCAGCAGCACAACCAGGGACAGCCCGAGGTGGCGGAGGCCCTGTGCCGCGGATGCCGCCGCTGCGCAAAGGAATGCGGCAGCGACGCCATCGTCTACGAGAACAACAAGGCCCGCATCCTGACCGATAAGTGCAAGGGCTGCGGCCGGTGCATCGGCGCCTGTGCTTTTGACGCCATTGCCAACCGTAATGATTCCGCCAATGAAATCCTGGGCTGCAAAATCGCCGAGTATGCCCGGGCGGTATGCCACGGGCGTCCCTGCTTCCATATTTCCCTGGTGCAGGACATTTCCCCCAACTGCGACTGCCACGAGGAGAACGACGCCCCCATCCTGCCCGACGTGGGCATGTTCGCGTCCTTCGACCCGGTGGCCCTGGACCAGGCCTGCGTTGACGCCTGCCTCAAGCAGACGCCCATCGCCAACAGCCAATTGGGCGACAACCTTTCCAGGCCCGGTTGGCATAATTACAACGACCATTTCATGGATTCCAACCCCAACATCCGCTGGAAGGAGACCCTGGCCCACGCCGAAAAGATCGGCCTGGGAACAAGGGAATACAGCCTGGTGAGAGTTAAATAACGTAAAAACGAGGCCGGGGGAAGGAGGGGGCTTTTTGCAAAAAGCCCCCTCCTTCCCCCTTTCCCCCCATCCTCCCGCAAAAACTTTTTATCGGGGAGGGGCGGGCATGGTATAATGCGGAAGCTTAAATCCACGCGGTTTTCAGAAACAGTACACCGCTGCCACAAAGGATCAGGAGGTTTTACGCTGTAATGAAAATGGATGAAATGAACGGTGGTATCTGCACGGAATGTTGATTATGGGGTGCCAAACAGAACCGTCCGAAACCACTGAAAAAGTCAAAAAATCCAAAAGATACCAAAAGGAGATAAGAGAAAAAAGTCGAATATATATAGTATCCTAAAAAGAGGGGAAACGAAAATCGCATGTTGAGCAAGACAGGGAAACAGATCAGCGCACTGAGCTTTTTATATGACAGCATACCGGAGAATCATGTGCTGAAACTGGTAGAAAAGGCATTGGATTTCAGC
>CADANQ010000091.1 GCA_902789365.1 uncultured Eubacteriales bacterium | reverse complement strand
CATGCCGCTGAAGCGGATCATGATCGGAGGGAGATCCCTCCGATACCTCCCCTCTGCTGCCATACGTTCATTCTCCTTCACACACGACTGAACAGTTACTTTCATTTTTATGAATCCTGGGCGTCCGCCCCTGATGCCGCTTATACGGGCATTGCCAAATCGGGCCCGGGGGCGTATACTTTTTTTACCCGCCTGAAAAGCGGCGATCATCCGGAGGGAGAAAAAGAAAATGGATCAGTTCAATTACGGAGCGTTTGACAATTCGGCCGCCGCGGCGTATTCGGGGGATCCCAGGATGCTGGTGGGCCAGCTCAGGCAGAACATCCAGCAGGCCATCGTCGGAAAGGACGACGTGATCGAATTGCTTCTGATCGCGCTGATCTGCCGGGGCCATGTGCTGATCGAGGACGTGCCCGGCGTCGGCAAGACCACCCTGGCCTCCGCCCTGGCCAGGAGCATCCAGTGCACCTTCAAGCGCATCCAGTTTACGCCGGACGTGACTCCCTCCGACGTGACGGGCTATACCATGGTGAACATCAAAACCGGGGAAACCGAATTCCGCCAGGGCGCGGTGATGAGCCAGATCGTCCTTGCGGACGAGATCAACCGCACCTCCCCCAAGACCCAGAGCGCGCTCCTTGAGGTGATGGAGGAGGGCCAGGTGACCGTGGACGGCGTGACCCACGCGCTGCCCAGGCCCTTTATCGTGCTGGCCACCCAGAACCCGGTGGAGTTCGTGGGCACCTATCCCCTGCCCGAGGCCCAGATGGACCGGTTCATGATGCGCGTCCGCATCGGGTACCCCAGTGTGGAGCAGGAAATGGATATGCTGGAAAAATACACGGGCCCCTCATCGCCGATGCAGGTGCTGAACCCGGTGTGCCAGTCCTCCGCCATCATCCATATGCAGGACATGGTGGGGACGATTTATACAAGCAGCGAGGCGCGGAGCTACGTGGCCCAGATTGTGGCGGCCACGCGTCAGCAGAACGCCCTCCAGCTGGGGGCTTCCCCCCGGGGCGCCATCGCGCTGCTGCGGGCCGCCCAGGCATCGGCTTTGCTTGGCGGGAGGGATTACGTGCTGCCCGACGACATCCGCCGGATGGTGGGGCCCGTTCTTGAGCACCGGCTGCTGCTGACTCCCGAGGCGCGGATGAAGAACATCACCGCCGCCCAGGTGCTGCAGGCCATCGTTTCCGCCATCCCGGTGCCCGGAGGAAGAAAATGATCACACGCCGGCTTTGGGTCGCGCTTTCTTTTACCGCCGCCCTGTACCTTCTGGGGCTGGGACTCGGAAAACAGATATATTACTTCGGCGCCGCGCTTATGACGCTTGTGATTCTTCTGGCCCTCCTCGCCGCGGCGACGCTAAAGGCGACGATGCGCTGCGAGATCTTCTTTCGGGAAAAGGAGGTCCTGCGGGGGGAGAAGGTCCACATGGGCGTGGATATTTCCCAGCGCTGTCCTTTTCCGGCGCGGACGGTCACGGTGCGCATGAAAAGGGGAGGCCGGGCGGAGGAGACGGAGATGTCCGTGCGTCCCTTCCGCACCGATTCCATGCAGATCACCTTTTCGGCGGATCATGTGGGCATGGAGCCCTTCGGGGTTGATTCCGTCGTCGGCGGGGATCTTTTCGGCATGTTCAGGGTCTCCTGCCGCCCGAAGGAAAAATGGACGACCGCGGTTTTGCCCAGGCCTTTTGATATCGACAAGCCCTCCTTCATGGTAAGCGACGAGGGACGGTCCGCCCTGAAGCTTTCGCAGGAGGATTATACCTCTCCCGAGGATACCCGCGCGTATATTCCGGGGGACGCCCTGAAGCGGGTGCACTGGAAGCTGAGCGCCCGAAGGGGCGAACTGACGGTGCGGCGGTACGAAACGCCCGCGCCGCCGGATACGCTGATCCTGATGGACAACGCCAGGCCGGGCCCCGCCGAAGGGGACGAGGAACGGGTGCTGAGGGATCTGCTCTGCGAAACCTGCGCCGCCGTGGCGGACCTGCAGCTGAAGGATTCCAGCCCCGTCAGGGTGCCGATGTACGGGGAGGCGCCCGGGGAATTCGTCGCCGACGAGCCCTCCCACAGCCTGCTTTTACAGGAAATGCTGGCCGCGCAGCCCTTTGACAGCGATTTTCCCTTTGAACGGGTCCTGCGGCTGGAGCTTCGCCGGATGCGTCGGACGGGGGCCGTGATCATCGTGACGACAAGGCTGACGCCGCCCATCGTCGAGGGGATCATCTGCATGCGCCGGATGGGCCCCAGCGTCAGGCTGTACCTGGCGTCGCTGAAGACGGAGGAAGAAAAAGTGCGGGACATGGTATCGCGCCTGCAGAACCATCTGGTGGAGGTCTGCTATGTTACACCCGCTTAGAAAAAAAATCGGCGACGGGCTGTGGGATTTCGGGGTTTCGCTTATGATCTCCTTCAGCCTGTCGATGCTGTGGTCGCGCGCGTTCCTGTCCGAAGGGCACGCGCTTTCCGTTTTTGTCCGCTGCGTCGGGTTTCTCTTCGTGTTCGCGCTTGTGAGCAGGCTTCCGGGAAAGGTGTGGAAGCCGATTTTCTATGTCCTGATCGGCTCCGTTGGGGCGGGACTTGCTTTTTTCGGCATCGGACCGGTGTATGAAATGATCCAGGGCTGCAAAGCCATGTTCCTGCAATGGGCGCTGCGGCCGAAAGGCGCCGCGGGGGGAGCGGTCCTGTACGCTTCTTACTTTACGGAGGACCTGAGAACCCTTCTTTGCCTGATCATATGTATCCTGGTGTTCGTTCAGGTTTCGGAGGACGCGTTTGGAACCTGTGTTTTTATGTTCGCGGTTTTAACGGCGATTCCGTATATGCTGATTCAGTTCCCGAACGATCCCGTGCTGCCCTTCAGCCCGTCCGACGGCGTAAGGATGGCTGCCCCCGGGGCGGCGGGCCTTGTGATGGTGCTGGGCAGCCGCGGCGGGAGGCGTCCGGGGCTTTTGCCTCTCGCCGCGCTTCTGACCGCCGCCGCGCTGCTGCTTACCCCGGCCGAGGGCACCGTTGACCCGAACCTGAACCGGATGGCTGAGCAGGCTTCCTGGTATGGAAGGGACCTGTTTTACACCGGGGAAAACCGTTCCGCTTTTTCGCTGGCTTCCACGGACTATATGCCGCTGAAGGACAGGATGGGCGGGAGCGTCCGGAAAACCTCGGACCCGGTGATGCTGGTGACGACGGATTCAAAGGACAACGTATACCTGAAGGCCTCCTCATGCGACACCTATACCGGGTTCGGCTGGCAGGATACCCTTTCGGACAGGGGATATCTGTTCAACGGGCCATTGAACGGAACGAACAGGGAACGGGCGTTCGGGAAAACCCAAATAATGGAAAACCAACCGGTTTCCGTCAGCGTCATCATGCTGAGGAACGGAACCACCACCGTTTTTTCTCCTCAGAGGATCCTTTCCTTTGCCGGCGGAAACGACAGGATGGTGCTGTATTTCAATATGTCGGGGGAATTGTATATCACCCGGAATCTGGAGGCGGGCGACGGATACACGGTCACGTGCCTGATGCCGGACGAAGAGGACGCGAAGGCTTTTCTGTCCGGAGAGGACAAGATCAGGGACGGCATGTGGGAACAGGTTTGCTCCGATTATCTGACCGTCCCGGATTCCGTGAACCCTCTTGTGAAGGACATGACGATGGACGTCATCTTCGGGATATCCGATCCCCTTGAACGGGCTGTCGCTATCAGGAATTATCTGAGAGACGAATATCCCTATTCTCTTCAGACGGGTACGCCGGACCCGGACGAGGATTTCGTATCCTGGTTCCTGCTGAAGGAGAAAAAGGGGTACTGCACCTATTTCGCGTCGGCGATGACAATCATGTGCAGGATTGCCGGCATTCCGGCAAGATATGCGACAGGCTACGCGTTCATTCCCCCGGAGGACGGTACAGCCACCATTACATCGGGGGACGGCCACGCGTGGACCGAAATATATATCGAGGGTTTCGGCTGGCTGACCATGGACGCGACCGGATCGATGGGCGGCGGAAGGGAAAGCGGCGGTTCGGAAAAGGACAATCAAATGACCGGTACCGGAAGGACTCCGGCACCCACGGCAGCTCCGACTTCCGATGCGTCGGATCGAAGAGAAGAAAATAAGGAATCTTCCGGTCAGGACAGCCGGCCTTCTCCGACACCGACTGCGGCTCCGACTGCGACTCCGACGCCTGCTCCGGGGTCGACAAGGACGCCGGAAAATTCAGGACCGTATCCCACGCAGGAACCTGGGAACCATGAACCGGCGCAAAAGAAAATTTCCCCGCTGCTTATCGCGTTTATCATACTGCTCTGCCTGGCTACGCTGCTGTTTGCCGTATATATTCTTTACAGAATGATGACTCCGGCTTACAAAGCCGGAAGACATCCCGATAAAGCGGCTGTGATCTTTTATGAAGCGGCCTTTGAGATCTGTGGGGAAAGGTTAGGAGGAATCAAACCTTATGAAACGTGGCCGGAATACGCGGAAGGAATAATGGACAAACTTCCAGGAACACGTTTAAAGGAAGCATCGGAGGATTATCAGTCTGCTTTCTACAAAAAAGATCATGAACCCGATTTGAATCTTGCGATTGATTTTTATAAGGAAATGTGGTCGAAGATCGGCATTCCAATGAAAATGCGGATCATAATAAAACGGTTATTCAGAAAATAAACAAAGCGCCGGTCTATAACGGACCGGCGTTTTTCTATGAAAAATGTTTCACGTGAAACAGTAAAAACAGCCGACGAAAAAAAAGACGGAACGCGTGGAAGTGTTTCACGTGAAACAATCGGCCGGAACGGGCAAAGAAACGAGCGGGATCGGACCAGGGAATGGCATTCGTCTTCTTGACATTTTCGGGCCGTTCAGTTATCATAAAATCCATTGCGAGGAAGGGAAGCGATTGAAATGAGCGAAGAAAAAAAGACCTTTTATCTGACCACGCCGATCTATTATCCCAGCGGGAACATGCATATCGGGCATACCTATACCACTGTCGCCGCCGATACCATGGTCCGCTTTAAAAAGATGACCGGATACGACGCTTACTTCCTGACGGGCACCGACGAGCACGGACAGAAGATCGAGCGCAACGCCAGGGAAGCCGGTATCACGCCGAAGGAATACGTGGATCCCATCGTCAAAACCACCAAGGAACTCTGGAAGCTGATGAACGTGGAGTATGACGATTTTATCCGGACCTCGGAAGACCGGCACGTGAAGGCGGTCCAAAAGATTTTCAGACAGTTCTATGATCAGGGGGACATCTACAAGAGCGCTTACGAAGGACAGTACTGCGCCCAGTGTGAAGCCTTCTGGACCCCGACCCAGCTGAAGGAAGGCAATGTCTGTCCCGACTGCGGACGTCCGACGGAGACTGTTCAGGAAGAAAGCTATTTCTTCAAAATGAGCAAGTATCAGGACTGGATGATCGATTATATCCATGAGCATCCGGAATTTATCCAGCCCCAGTCCCGCGCCAATGAGATGATCAACAATTTCCTGAAGCCGGGCCTCCAGGACCTGTGCGTATCCAGGACCAGCGTCAAATGGGGCGTGCCCGTGGACTTCGATCCCCGGCATACCGTGTACGTATGGATCGACGCGCTGTCCAATTATATTACTGCCCTGGGCTATACCTCGGAGGACGACAGCCTGTTCAAAAAATACTGGCCCGCGGATGTGCATCTGGTCGGCAAGGAGATCGTCCGCTTCCATACCATCTACTGGCCCATCATGCTGCACGCCCTCGGGCTGCCGCTGCCCAAACAGGTGTTCGCCCACGGATGGCTGCTGTTCGGCAACGACAAGATGAGCAAATCCAAGGGCAATGTCCAGTACGCCCAGCCCATCGTCAGGCGCTACGGCGCGGACGCCCTGCGCTATTACCTGATGAGGGAAATGCCCTTCGGCGCCGACGGCAATTATACCAACGAGGCGTTCCTCACCAGGATGAACGCGGACCTGTGCAACGATCTGGGCAACCTGGTATCCAGGACAGCCGCCATGATCGAAAAGTACTTCGGCGGCAAGGCGCCCGCTCACTCGGAATGGCAGGAGCCGGACCTGAAGCTGATCGCCATCGCCGAGGCGCTGCCCGGCATGGTGGAAAAGCAGATGAATGCCCTCCAGTTCTCCCAGGCGCTTACCGAGATCTGGAAGCTTGTCGGGGAATGCAACAAATACATCGATATCACCCAGCCCTGGGTGCTGGGCAAGAGCGAGGATCAGAAGGAACGGCTGGGCACTGTGCTCTACGTCCTGGCTGAGTGCGTACGCTTCATCTCCGCCCTGATCCGGCCCTTTATGCCCTCCACCCCCGACAGGATCAACGCCCAACTGGGCATCACTCAGGACCTGACGACCTGGGACAGCCTGAAGACTTTCGGCGCGCTGCCCGCCGGCACGCAGGTCAAAAAAGGCGAGGCGCTCTACCCCAGGATCGACGTGGCCAAGGAAGCGGCGGAGCTGGCCGAGGAGGCCCTCGCGTTCGCCGGCGTTCCCGCGCAGAAGCCCGCGCAGGAAGTCAAGGAAGACAAAAAACCGCAGGCCAAGGAACAGCCCAAACAGGATATGCCCGAGGGCTGCATCGGCTTTGACGATTTTACCAAATGCAAAATGGTCGTTGCCAAAGTCGTGACCTGCGAAAAGGTGCAAAAGAGCGACAAGCTGCTGAAATTCGACCTGGACATCGGCACCGAACACCGGACCGTGCTCAGCGGAATTGCAAAATATTACCAGCCTGAGGAGCTGATCGGCAAAAGCCTGATCCTCCTCGCCAACCTCAAGCCCCGCAAGATTATGGGCGTCCTCAGCGAAGGCATGCTCCTCTCCGCCATCACCGAAACCGATGGCGTCGAGACCCTGCGTCTCCTGACCGTCGACAGCGTCATGCCCGCGGGCTCCGAAGTGGGTTAAGGGGTAGAATTTAAAAACGAAGCTGAGGGGAGAGGGAAAGGAGCTTTTTGAAAAAAGCCCCCTTCCCTCTCCCCTCAGACTCCCCTCACCCTTCCTGCAAAAACTTTTGACCGGGCGGATGGGGAACGGGAAATGGAAGGGGCGGCGGCATGCCGCTTTTTTATTGAGGGAAATCATGTGCCGCAAAAGAAATAGCCCTGCCGTCAAATCTCTGCTCCTTTTTAGACTCCTCTCTTTTGCTCCACAAAACATTTGATAATTGGGGAATGGTGATGTAAAGAAAAATCTTTTTGACAAATGGCAATAATATGGCATATACTAATATATGGTAGTTAAAGAAGAGATAAACGTACGTTATGTAATAATCAGCCGGTTGACGGAACGCTATAGGAACCGTTCCTGAATACAATGATGATAGCGGCATATCCTTTTCAAATGCCTGACGCAGCATGAATTTTTGATTGTTGGTTGTCAAAAAGAACCCCCAACGACACTCGGATGGGAGGCAGAGCTTTCGCATGAAGGATCTTCCGAGCTATTCCGCATGGTATGAGATCACCCTGCTGGAGTGCGGACCGCACAAGGTAAATGTCATAAAGCTTGTGCGCGCTTACACGGGCGTGAGTCTGAAAGAGGCCAGGAACCTGGCGGAAAACCCGCCGTAGGCGGTTGCGTTCTTCAGCAGCAGCAACCTGCAGGGAGCGGAGCGCTGCAAGGCGGAGTTTGAAGAGTCAGGAGCAACGGTGACGATGGAACTGGAATTCCCCACCGTTTCCGGACCGGGGTATTATGAAGAGTAAGGGACATCAGTGATGATGGACGGTTCTCGTATAATAAAATAGTAGTTTATAGAGCTCCTCTCCAAGAGCTTGTGCTACACTGCTGGGGATGCTGTGGATTGGTAGGACGGTTCTACCGCAAAGACGGTTACACACAGACTCCAACCACAGCCCCCTTGTCGGATCGTTAATCAGTTAGATACCGCTTGACGGTTTATTTGGAACGAGATTATCGGTCCTGGAACAGATGTCCTGTCCGTTCATATTTCTTACTGAAATACCAGGAATATCTCACGCCCAGTTTTTTCACCAGGGTCGGAATCTGTTTACCGGTATCATACAGCAATAGATGCACGTGATTTTCCATCAGGCAATAAGCGCAGACTTTTACCTGCAGGTCCCGACTGTATCTTTCCAGCGAATCAAGATAAAAAGCGTAGTTTTCTTCCTCTTCAAACAGCAGCTGCCTGCCTATGCCTTGTACAATCACATGCATAAATCCGCTGTCGCTCAGTTCCCTGGCCTGCCGTGCCATACTGTCATCCCCTTTTCATTTGTTGAAGAGTATAGCATATCGACGCCTGATTGTCATAAAGAACCGTCCCTGATGGCACCCCGGTTGACAAGAGTATTGAAAACTGTATGCCATTATTGTAGAATTAAACTGTTTTTATACACGCCGTTCAGGATGTCTTTGCCCTTTTCGCCGGACAGGCCGCAGCGGGCAAAAGCGCGGCGGCGTCTGTTGTGCGCTATTGCGCAAAAGGGGATGTAATTATGAGACAGGCCCACCGTTTGCTTGCAGTCCTGTATGTGTTTGCTGCGCTGCTTTTCTTGCTGGGTATCCCATCTTTTGCCCGGGGGACGGAATCCAGCCGGTTCCCCAACGGAGTCATCGTGGTGCCGCAAGGTACGGAGATTGCCATTGACGATGACAAGGGGACGGTGGCCATCACCGACTGCCCGGTGACAATCTCGGAAGGCGATACCTTTATCATCTACCTCCAGGATCTCCCCATCGGCTATGTTGCGAACAGCGTCAGCATGGAGGACTGCCGTACCGTTATTGAGGCAGAGAAGGCGGACAAATCCGTATATATGGGGCTTGAAGAGGAAGGCGTCGTCTATCTCACAGGGGACATGTATGAGTTCATTCCGGCGGAGACCGTGGCCAATGCCTCAACGGCGTTTCAAATCACAGACGCCATTAAATACAAGGACGGCGATCTCTCCGTCACCGTGGGATTCGCGGACGGCGCCAACATCAAGGTGAAGCTCTCCGGCCTGTCGCTGGCCCATTCCTTTGCGGACGGGAATATTTCCGTCACGCTCAGCGGCAGCTGGTCCATCACAACGGAGATGGAATTCGACAAGGACTGCCCCGGCCAGGTACCCTTGGGCGAGCTGCGTGTGTGGGGCGTGGGAAAAATCGCGCTGTATATTGACGTGGAGATGAAGGTCGCCATGGCTACGACCTTCTCCGGATCCTTCACAACCGGCTTCGTTTCCACAGGAGACAGCGCCGGCGGTAAGCTCATCAAGAATTTTAGCGTAACGGAGAAGAAGGTGGAAGGAAAGGGAAACATCTCCATCTCCCTGAAAATAACCGCCGGCATCGATATTCTGGTCGCGGAGGCGGATGTCTATGCGGAGATCGGCATCACAAGCCAGATCAAAACCCAGACCGTGACTCATTATGACCGGGATCCGATAGAGACCGTGCATTGTGACGACATCAAGTTCTATATCTTCAGCAAGGTCGGCGCTGAGGCAAAATACCGGACCCTGTCCGGCAGCATGAAGAAAATCGCATCAGCGGACATGGATATCATGGATGAAAACAGCAGTCCATACCTGCTGGACGTGCATTTTGAGAACGGCCAGCTCGTTAACGCCTGCTCCGAGGGCATGAACACCTCCTCCATAGACATGAGCTTCGGCTCGAAGGCGTCAGGCTTCAGCAGCGACCTGCTCAGCACAAGCCGGGATCGCGTGATGGAGACCGCGGTGAGTCTGCCCTGGGATTTGGTCGTCGAGGAGGATTACACCATCGCCCACGGCGATCTGGACCTGAACGGGCACACCCTGGAGGTCTACGGCAACCTGATCCACGCAGGCGGTACACTGAATGTCGGCAGCGGCAAGCTGATCGTGCATGGCGATTATCGGCAGCAGCTCAATGATTCCGGCACATACCTCTCCTCCCCTGGCAGGCTGTCGATGACCAACAGTGACGGGAGCCTCATCATTGACGGTGACATGATCATCCAGTCCGAGGAGGCGAACGATCTCTCTGCCGGTACCATTATACTCAAAGGAAATCTTTGGCAGAAGGAAAGTTATACGCAGGCTTCCAACTTCACTACCTCCGAGGGCCTGCTGCTGCGACTTACTGCGGACAGAACGCACACCATCAGTTTTGAAAGCCCGGAGAACAACAAGATCGGCTATTTGTGCTTTGATAACGATGTGGTAGCGCTGAGCGGCATGAGGGTGGGCATCCTCGATGGCAATGCCCATAACCTCACCGTTCACGGCAGCCTGACCGCCACGGGCAGTGTAGAGCTGAATGACGCCAGCATCGAAGCGGCTGTCGTTGACATGGATGCCATCGTGCTGACGAGCAATTACAGCGTCATGAGTATTCCCCGCTTCCACGACCTGGACCTGGGCGGCTACACGCTGACGGTGGACGGCGACATGATCTCCGCCGGGACGGTGGACCTGCACGGCGGAGAACTGAACATTATCGGAAATCTGTATCAGGAGAGCGGCACCATCTATATTCACGAGGGTACCCTGCGCGTCCACGGGGACTATTATATCGTCTCGTCCAGCAGTTCCTTCGAGCCCGGAAATATCCACTACGACCGCTGCTCCGCTTCGCTGAAAATGATTTTTGACGCGGACGAGGTACGCGTGGACGGCAGCCTCCTGACATGCGGCAACAGCTGCGAAATGACCAGGGGCACGCTCTATTTGGCGGGCGACTTTACCGAAATGAGCGGCGGCACGTTCAGCGCCAGCGGGGATCATCAGTTTGTGTTCAACGGCTCCGGCAGCCAGACCATCCGCTTCGAGAACACCGGCAACGGTTTTGCCAGCGTAAACTTTGAAAACCCGAATATTGTCTTTGCCAGCGGAATCCGCGGGTTTGAGCTGAACGATGACATCATGCTGCAGATCACGGCGGAGCCCTTCGGCATCAACGGCACATGGAAGCTGAACGGCCACAGCATCGGCGGCGAGGAGGTCTTCGTGCCCGATCCCTTTGTGTTCAGAAGCGGCGAGATCGACCTGGGCGGCAGCCGGGTGCAAATCAGGAATCTCCACCAGGTTGGCGGCAATCTGTTTATCAATCACGGTGAGCTGGACATCAGCGGGAATTATGACATGTCGGGCATCCCGGTGGTGAACAAGGATGAAAGCATCATCATCCCCAGCGGCAGCGGTACCCTGGAGATGCTGATGGCCGATGATGTGGTTCGCGTGGAAGGAGACCTGATCGCCTATGGTGGAAGCCATTCCGGCAAGCTGACAGCGGGAACACTCTTTATCAGCGGCAATCTGATCCAGAAGACCGGCAACAGCAGCAGCTTCTGTGCTACGGGGGAGCACCTTGTGTCCTTCAACGGCAGCCGGCGCCAGAAGATCTGCTTTGACAGCCCCGGTTCCAGTCACTTTGCCCATGTGCATTTCGAGAATTCCGATATTGAGTTTGCGTCCGCGCTGAACGGCAATGTAGCACAGACCGGTACGGTCCACCCGGTGATCACAGCTGAGGATTTCAGTTTCAGCGGCGCCTGGACGCTGAGCCCCGGAAGCGCATTGCTTCTGGACTGTACAGACGATCAGTTCGTTCTGCCCTTCGATAATGTCGCCATCCTCGTGGACGGGGGATCCTTGATCATCCCTGGAACAGCGACGCAAAACGGCGGGTCCGTTACCCTGAAAAATGGCGGAAGCATGGAGATTCAGGGCAATTACACGCAAACGAATGCAACGATGAACATCGACGGCGGTATCCTTGAGATCGCCGGAAACTATCAGGTCGGTTATAACGCACTCCTTGCAATGACCGACGAGGAAGGGATCGTCCGGGTCAAGGGTGACTTTGTGATGCATTCACCCTATGATCACGGGGGCAAACTTACGGCGGGCACCCTGTATGTGGCGGGGAACTTCACGCAACAAAGCATGTCGAATTATTCCGGCTTTCAGGGGGACAACTTCGACGCAGGCAATACCCATCTGGTCGTATTGAACGGGACCGGAACGCAAACGGTGCACTTTGACAATCATCGAACCAGCGGTTTTGCAAATATTCGCTTTGACTGCCCTGCAGTGGTGTTTGACACCCCTGTCAGAGGCTTTGCGCTCAGCGCAGACCTGCGAATCCCGC
>CADANQ010000090.1 GCA_902789365.1 uncultured Eubacteriales bacterium | reverse complement strand
ATTGACTGTCGTTCTTCCATCCGGATTCCTCCGGATGTCTGATCCTGTATCGTTTTCAAGATCCCCGCGCTCTTCGCATGCCCCGCAGGGGGCTTCGCTCGAGCGCTTGTGTATCTTAATCGACCGACGGCTTTTTGTCAACCTTGTTTCCCCGTTTTTTTTAAATCTTTTTTGGTTTTTTTGCTCCCCGAAAACGAAGCGCGGATGTTTTTTAAAAATGTTCGGCTTTTTGCCGTTTTGCGGTCTTTGGCGGAGGGCATCGTTCGTGTTTTATTATTTTCGTTCATTTCGGAGCCGTCTTTTTTCCGCCGGCCGCGCCGCGTCTTTACACGCAATCGGAATTATGGTACAATAACATAAATTGAAAGGAGGCATATATTATGGTACGTACGGACATTGTGAATCTGAATGTAATCAGGGCCATCGCGTTCCGCCAGAAGCTCATGGCCGGCGGCTCGGGCGTGACGATTCTTCGGTATGATTTCAAACAGCCCGGCATCGCGTCCATCAGCAAGACCTCCGGCGATCCGATCCCCGCGGCCAACACCCCCGCGGATATGTATCCCGCGGAAGCCTTCAAAGAAGCGATCGCCCTAACCTCCGGCATGCCCTATTCCAAGCGCGGCAGCGTGCGCCTGGAAGCCGAAGCGCCGGTCGACGCCGCGCCCGAGGCCGCCGAAGAGGTCACCCCCGACGACGTCGTGGTCGACAGCGCCGATTATCAGAAGGTCGTCGCCAGGTATACCGACAAAAACGGCAAGCTCTCCTACGATCTTCTGAACCGCGACCTGATTAAGTTCGCGCATTCCAGCAAAACGGTCCGCGCCATGCAGGACGAAGGCGCATCGGTGAAGAAGGTGCGCGCCTACATCATCACCTCCAAATTCAGTTCCGTTACCGGCAACCGGAAGCTGACCGAAGAGCAGGCCGCAAAAATCGGCGAACTGCTGGACGAAGTCAGCCCCAAGGGTGTGTTCAAGGAGCTGGACGCGGAACTCCGCAAGTCGGGCGCCTCCAACAAGCGCAAATAAACATCCGTACCCCCTCCGGCCGGCGATCCCCCTTTGGACCGACGGCCGGTGTTTTTCTTTTTTATTTCCATTATATATTGCCTGAAAAGCGCTTATCCTCCGTATGTATCCATTGAAACCGGGAATAAAAAGTGGTATACTGACTCAAGCGAACGCGCCCTTATGATCCTTCCGGGCGCCGGAAAGGCGGAACATTATGGCAAAAGCCTCAAGAAGCACCGACAAACAGAAAAAAAAGGAACTGATCGCGGGCCTGGTCGGCGGCGGCTTTGTCTGCGCCCTCTTCGCGGCGATCTTCGGTTTCAGCAAGCCCATCCATTTCCTGATCGGGCTCCCGCTGTCCTTCCTGGCCGGATGGGCGGTATCGGTGATGGCGCGGCCCCTGGACACCCATAAAAAGGCCCCGGAGCAGAACAAGGACCCGATCCCGGTGACCGGCAACGCCTACGCGGACGACATGATCGCCCGCGGCCAGCGGCTGATGAAGGAGATCCGCGAGGAAGACGAGCAGATTCCCGACGCTCACCTGACCGAACAGATTCAAAAGCTGGACGAGGTGACGGACAAGATTTTCCGCGCCGTGGCGGAGCAGCCCGGCAAGGCGCCTCAGATCCGCCGCTCGATGGATTATTACCTGCCCACCACCCTGAAAATGCTCTCCGGCTACCGGGTGATGGACGAAAGGAACGTCAAGGGCGACATGGCCGAAAAGACCCGCAGGCAGATCCATGACGCCATGGATATCGTGGTGACCGCCTTTTCCAGGCAGCTGGACACGATGTACCAGGCCGACGTACTGGACATTTCCACCGACATCGACGTGCTGGAGACCCTGCTCAAGCAGGACGGCCTCCTGGAAAACGTGATGCGACGCGCCCCGCGGAGCGCCGAAGTGCCCGCGGAGGAGACCAAAGCGGAGGAGGCCCCCGCCGCGGAGCAGATCCCGGCCGAAGCGCCTTTCTCCCCCGACTTTTCGGCGCCGCTTGCCGGGGACCAGGCCCAGGCGGTCCTGCAGCAGGCAAAAAAACAGTAAACCATGGCCGCGCCCATTTCTATTCATATTAATTAGGAGGAGATACCCATGAGCGAGAAATTTTCCACCGGCAGCGCCCCGAAGCTGACCCTGAATCCCCAGGCTGTCGAAGCCAAGGCCCTGGAAGACGCGGTCTCCGCGCTGGACGAGCTCAACGCCATGCCCCAGCCCGCCGCGCCCGACGCGAAGGAAGCCGTGTCGCAGCTTGATTCCCAGCTGTCCGCCGACGAACTGCAGCAGGTCAACGAGTTCGCTTCCCAGATTGACCTGACCAACACCGACCACGTGATGATGTACGGTGCCGACGCCCAGAAAAAGATTTCCGCTTTTTCCGACAGCGTTCTCGCCAACGTCAGGACTGACAACACCGGCGACGTGGGCAACATGCTGACCAAGCTGATTTCCGAACTGAAGGGCTTTGAAAACGCCGCCGAAAAGCCCACCGGGCTCAAGGGCCTCTTCTACAACGCCAAGGCCCATCTGGCCACCGTCCAGGCCAAGTACGACGACGTGGCCGCCAATGTCGAGACCATCGCCGCCAGTCTGGAGCAGCACCAGGTGCAGCTTCTCAAGGACGTGGCCATGTTCAACAAAATGTACGAGATGAACCTGGAATACTTCCACGAGCTCACCATGTACATCGTGGCCGGCGAAAAGCGCCTCCAGCAGGTCCGCGACACCGACCTCAAGGCGCTGCAGGACGCGGCCAAGGCCAGCGGCGACCCGATGGACGCCCAGAAAGCCCAGGACCTGGCGGCCCAGTGCGACCGCTTTGAAAAGAAGCTGTACGACCTGAAGCTCACCCGCCAGATCAGCCTGCAGATGGCCCCGCAGATCCGTCTTTTGCAGAACAACAACGCTCTGCTGGTCGAAAGGATCCAGTCCACCCTGGTCAATACCCTGCCCCTCTGGAAGAATCAGATGGTCCTGGCCCTGGGCCTTGAGCACTCCAAGCAGGCCATGGCCGCCCAGAAGGCCGTGACGGATATGACCAACGATCTGCTCAGGAAGAACGCCGAAACCCTGAAGCAGGGCACCATCGAGACCGCCCGGGAATCCGAGCGCGGCATCGTGGACCTGGAGACCCTGGTGGCCACCAACCAGAGCCTGATCGATACCATCAACGAGGTTATGCAGATCCAGAAGGACGGCCGCCAGAAGCGCCTGGAAGCCGAGCGCACCCTGGCCCAGATGGAGCAGGACCTCAAGACCAAGCTTCTGAGCATGTAATCCAACGCCCCCGATCGGGCGGGCCGGGACTAACCCGAAGCGGGACGGTCCCGGTTTTTTAACGGAGGAGGACGCCTTGGAGACCACGCTGACCGTCACCTATTACCACCACGCCGGGTTCTCCGTCACAGACGGGACCGTTTTCCTGGTCTTCGACTACTGGCGGGGTGAAAACGACGAAATGAACTCCTGCCCGCTGACCGGCGACGAGCTGGCCGGCTACAAGCGGGTATACGTCTTCGTTTCCAACGACCGGGAGGATCATTTCGACGAGACCGTCTTCACCTGGGACAGGAGCGCCCCCAACATCACCTATGTCATCGCCGGCAACATGGACGCCGAACACCGCAAAAAAGCCCGCGGCCTGGAAATGAACCCCGGGGACGACCTGAAGCTGGAAGGCGTCGACATCCATGCCTACGCCACATCGGACCGGGGCGTTTCGCTGCTGGTGACCCTGGACGGCCTGAAGATCTTTTACGCCGGGGAACTGAACCTGTGGCACTGGCGGGAGGAGAGCAGCCTCAGCGAGATTCAGGAGGCCGAACGCGCCTTCGAAAGCGCCATGGCGCCCATCGAAAAGCTGCACGTGGACCTGGCCATGTTCCCGCTGGATCCCCGGATGGGAGGCCTGTTCGACGCCGGCGCCAATCACTTTATCATGTCGGTGAAGCCGAGGCTTTTCATCCCGATGCAGTGGCACGGCCGCAAGAACGTGGCCAGCGAGTACGCGCGCCGCGGCCGCACCCGCTTTACCGAGATCCTGGCCCTGACCTCACCCCGCGAACAGGCCCAGGTCACCTACAGGGATTCGTCCATCACATGGAAGATCCTCCCGCCCTCCCTCCCCAACGAGGTGAGCCTGGACTCCCTGGCGCAGGACGATCCCTTTGCGGACAGCGATCTGCCGGTGGCGCTGGATACCGACACCGAACCGAAGAAAGGGAATACGCCATGATCATGATCGGTCTCACAGCCGGACGCAACAAGGACAAGGCTGTACAGATGAACAAGGATTACCCGGCCGCCATCCTGTCGGCCGGAGCGGCCCCGGTGCTGATCCCGCCCGTCGAAGACCACGCCGCGCTGGACCGTATCCTTCAAAGCCTGGACGGCCTGGTGCTGACCGGCGGCGGCGACGTGGAGCCCTCCCGCTACGGCGCGCAGCGCATTCCCGAGTGCGGCGAAAGCGACCTGTCGCGGGACGAATGCGAAATCTACCTCTGCGGACGCGCCCTCGCCATGGGGCTGCCGGTGCTCGGCATCTGCCGGGGCTTCCAGGTGCTCAACGTGGCGCTGGGGGGCGAACTCTACCAGGACATCGGCGCGGAATACGGGAAAACCATCGAACACCGCCGGATGGACGACCCCGCGGGCAGGGTGCACACGGTGGATATAGCCGAAGGGACACGGCTCTTTGGCGCCGTCGGCCGCCGGACCCTGGGCGTCAACACCCGGCACCACCAGGCGCTGAAGACCCCCGGCTGGGGGCTGATCATATCCGCCCGGGCCCCGGACGGCATCGCGGAAGCCATCGAGCTCGCGGGAGAGAATTTTGTTCTCGGCGTTCAGTGGCATCCGGAAAGCCTGCTGGCGGCAGGGGTCGAGGGCGCGAAGGAGATTTTTGAGGCTTTTGCCGGCGCTTGCGGACAGCGCCGTGAAAACAGACAATAAAAGGAGGCGGCTCAGATGCCCGACGAAGAACTGGACCTGGTGGAAATGGAGGACGACGAAGGCGGCTCCGTTACGCTGCGGGTGGAAAGGTATTTTTTCTATAACGGCGACGAATACGTCCTGCTGAGCGACGATATCGAAGGGAACAAGCCCGAGGGCGATATCACAAGGTACGTGATGAAGGTGGTCCCCCTGCCCGAGGAGGGCGAGGACATGGAGGAATTCGTGCCCGTGGAGGACGAACTGATGGAGCGGCTGGTGAAGGCGGCCCGGGTCACCTTCGGAAACGGCGGCGAAGAGGAAGAATAAGTGAACGAGACCCTCAAGGGGAAAATTGCCATGCTCCCCGACAGCCCCGGCTGCTATATGATGAAGGAGCGGGGACAGATTATCTATGTGGGCAAGGCGGTCAACCTGAAGAACCGCGTCCGCAGCTATTTTCACTCATCCTCCCACACCCCCAAGGTGGAGGCCATGGTGAGCCATATCGACGATTTCGATATCCTCCTGTGCCGCACCAACCTGGAGGCGCTGATCCTGGAATGCAACCTGATCAAGCTGCACAGGCCCTATTACAACATCCTTCTCAAGGACGACAAGCACTATCCCTATATCCGGATGGACCTCAGGGACCCCTACCCCAAAGCGGAAATGAGCCGCCGTCTTGAAAAGGACGGCGCCAGGTATTTCGGCCCCTATATCGGCGCCGGAGCGGTCAGGGATGTGCTGGAGACCGTGCGAAGGATATTCCCCCTGAGGACCTGTTCCACCGTCTTCCCCCTGAAAAAGCCCCAGCGCCCCTGCATCAATTATGAGATCGGCCGGTGCCTTGGGCCCTGCGGCGGAAAGTGCACCGACGAGGAATACCGCCGCACGGTAAACAGGGTGCTCGCCTTCCTGGGAGGCAGCGACAGCGAGATCCTGGACGCCCTGAAAAACGAGATGGCCGCCGCCGCCGCCGCGTACAAGTACGAGCGCGCCGCGGTCATCCGCGACAAGATCCGCGATATCGAGGGCATGATGCAGCGCCAGCAGGCCATCCAGACCCGGGGCGGCGACGAGGATGTGATCGCCCTGGCCCGGGACGACATGGACGCCATGGCCCAGGTGCTGCTCATCCGGGACGGCAAAATGGTGGGCGGAGACGCCTTCGAGCTGCCCGGGGAGGGCCGCGAGGACCCCGCCGAGGTGCTCTTCGACTTTGCGCTGCAGTATTATGACAGCCGCAAGCCCGCCCGGGAAGTGCTGATCGCCGACGTTCCCGAGGAGATCCGCGCGGACCTCGAAGCGTGGCTCCGCGAACGCCGGGAAGGCGCCTGCACCCTGCTGGTCCCCCAGCGGGGCGAAAAGCGCGCCCTGGTCCTGATGAGCGAAAAAAACGCCCGCGACGCCCTGGAAAAGCGGAATTCCCGCAATCAGATCCGGTATGAGCGCACGGTGGGCGCCTGCCGGGACCTGGCCGACGCCATCGGGATGAAGGGATACCCCAAACGGATCGAGGGCTACGACATATCCAACACCCAGGGCATGCTCAGCGTGGCCAGCATGGTGGTGTTCATCGACGGCGAGCCCGCCAAAGGGGAATACCGGCGCTACCGCATCAAAACCGTGGAAGGCGCCAACGACTTTGCCTCCCTGAACGAGGTGCTCCTGCGCCGTTTCAGGCGGGCCATGAGCGAGGACCCCGACGAAAAATGGCCCATGCCGGACCTGGTGCTGATCGACGGCGGCCCGGAGCAGCTGGCCTTCGCCCGCGAAGCCATGCTGTCCGCGGGAGCCGATGTGCCCATGTTCGGCCTGGCCAAGAAGCGCGAGGAGATTTTTCTGCCCGGCAGGGACGATCCGGTGATCCTGGACCACCATACCCCCGCCCTGCACCTGATCCAGCGGGTCAGGGACGAATCCCACCGTTACGCCATCACCTTCCACCGGTCCCTGAGGACCGCCGATACGGTGCGCAGCCGCCTGGAGGAGATCCCGGGCATCGGGACGGAAAGGCGCAGGGCGCTTCTGAAGCATTTCGGCTCCGCCAAAGCCGTGGCAAAGGCATCGGAGGAGGAACTGGCGTCGGTCAGGGGCATGACGCGCCCCGCCGCCGGGGCCGTGTACGCCCATTTTCACCCGTCCGGGGACGAGGAAAACCGATAATTTGACCGAAACGGATAATTTCGGCTTTGTTTTTTGTGATTTTCCTGTTTTCGGTGTGCTGTTTTGCAGTTTTTATACCATTTGCGCCATCATTTATCGTATTCATCCTTGACTTTCATTCTTATTTAGTATACAATCACCGTAGCGGCTGAAACGGCTCGTGCCGACAGCTGTTTTCAGATACATGATTTTCTGATTTGATGGCGGTTTTACCGCACGAGCATATAAGGCGGCCAGCCCTTGATTGTTACAAACGCAATTGATTAAGGTCCAGCTTATGTGGTTTTCGGTCGGCAGCGATGCCGGCGCATCGACATAAATAGTGTATCCGATGACAGTTGCCGCGCGGGACAGGTTTGTTCCGTGCGTTTTTTCCGCCCCGCAAAGCAAGCAATGCCCATAGGATCGAAAAATAATCGCAGACGAAAGGAGGAACAACAGGAATGCAATGGCTTTGGTATATCCTCATCGCCGCCGTCTGTCTCGCGGCCGGCTCCGCCTTCGGCTACTTCTACCGCAAGAATGAAGCCGAAAAGAAGATCGGCCGGACCGAACAGTACGCGCAGCGTCTTCTGGACGACGCCACGCGCAAGGCCGATGAGCAGAAAAAGGAGATGCTTCTTGCCGCCAAGGAAGAAGTGCTTCACCTCAAGAGCGAAGCCGACAAGGAAATCCGCGCCCGCCGGACTGAGCAGCAGCGCTCCGAACGCCGCCTGACCCAGAAGGAAGAGAGCCTGGACAAAAAAGAGGAAGCCCTGGACAAGAAACGCGACGCCCTGGCCGAACGCGAGGAAAGCCTGGACAAAAAAGCCGAGGATATTCAGCGCAGCCTGGACGAGGCCGAGCAGATCAAGGGAAAACAGCTGGCCGAGCTGGAGCGCATCGCCACCCTCACCCACGACGAGGCCCGCCAGATGGTCATCGAACGGGTGCAGAAGGAAGCCTATCATGACGCCGCCGCCACGGTGCGGGAAATCGAATCCCGGGCCAAGGAGGAGGGCGAAAAGAAGGCCCGCAACATCATCGCCCTGGCCATCCAGAAGTGCGCGGCCGACCATGTGGCCGAGACCACCGTTTCCGTCATCAACCTGCCCAACGACGACATGAAGGGCCGCATCATCGGCCGCGAGGGCCGGAATATCCGGGCTCTGGAAACCGCCACCGGCGTGGACCTGATCATCGACGACACCCCCGAGGCCGTGATCGTCTCCGCCTTCGACCCGGTGCGCAGGGAAATCGCCCGCATCGCCATCGAAAAGCTGATCATGGACGGCCGCATCCACCCCGCCAGGATCGAGGAATGCGTGGAAAAGGCCAAAAAGGAAGTGGAGGGCCAGATCCGCGAGGCCGGCGAACAGGCCATCTTCGAAACCGGCCAGCACGGCATCCATCCCGAGCTGGTCAAGCTGCTGGGCCGCCTGCGCTACCGCACAAGCTACGGTCAGAACGTGCTGAAGCACTCCATCGAGGTCAGCCATCTGGCCGGCCTGATGGCCGCCGAACTGGGCGCCGACGTCCAGCTGGCCAAGCGCGCGGGCCTGCTCCACGATATCGGCAAGGCCGTCGACCATGAGCAGGAAGGCACCCATGTGTCCCTGGGCGGCGAACTCGCCCGCAAATACGGCGAAAACAACGACGTGATCCACGCCATCCTGGCCCACCATAACGATGTGGAACCCCAGACCGTGGAGGCCGTCCTGGTCCAGGCAGCCGACGCCATCAGCGCCGCCCGTCCCGGCGCCCGCAGGGAAAGCCTGGAGAATTACATCAAGCGCCTCACCAAGCTGGAAGAGATCGCCACCTCCTTCCAGGGTGTCGAAAAGTGCTACGCCATCCAGAGCGGCCGCGAGGTCCGCATCATGGTCAAGCCCGAGGACGTCACCGACGAGGGCACCAAGATCCTCGCCAAGGAAATCGCCAAGCGGATCGAAAAGGAAATGGAATATCCCGGACAGATCCGCGTCAACGTCATCCGCGAGACCCGCAGCATCGATTACGCCAAATAATCCATCGGATCATTCCCGGGGCCGGACCACGCCGGTCCCGGTTTTTTTATGCCATCCCCCGGGGGGCTTCTTCAGCCCCCCGGACCCCCTGAACCAGGGAGGTGCCCTCCCTGGACCCGCTGTCTTTTTTCGCCCCGCGCACGTCTCTGTACCGGGGGGGGCGGAATTCCCCGAAAAAAGATTTCGCGGTATGTTGACATATTCATATGAATGTGCTATCATATGAATGTACATTCAAATGAATGGTTGTTCATGTGAATGAAGACCATCACGAAAGGAGCCGCTGCCATGACGGGAACACGGCACGACCACCGGGCGCTGATCGACAGGGTCATGAAGCTGAGTCCCGGGGACGAGATGATCTGCGACCTGGCGGATCTTTTCAAGATCTTCGGCGACACCACCCGGATGCGCATCCTGTACGCCCTTTGGGAAAGCGAGATGTGCGTCTGCGCCCTGGCGGAATACCTGGGCATGACCCAGAGCGCCATCAGCCACCAGCTGAAGGTCCTGAAGCAGAACCGCCTGGTGGGAAGCCGCCGGGAGGGCAAGACCATCATCTATTTCCTGGCGGACGACCACGTGAGGACCATCGTCGCCCAGGGCTGGGAGCACCTGACCGAAAAGAACGGCGCCTGATCCTCTCCCCGCCGGACCGGACGCGGAAAAGCAAAGAAAAACGCAAAAAAACGCAAAAAGCAAAAACAGGGAGGCGTAAAACAATGAAAAAGGCTTTCAAAATCGAAGTGGACTGCGCCAACTGCGCGCTGAAGGTGGAGGACGCCATCCGCGCCGTCGACGGCGTCAACGACGTGAAGGTCAACTTCCTTACCCAGCGGATGACCCTGGACGCGGCGGACGACCGCTTCGACGCCGTCCTGAAAGCGGCCGAAAAGGCCGGCAAAAAGGTGGAGAAGGATTTTTCGATCCTCAGGTAACGCGCCTTTAAGCATGTCCCGGAAATAAGCGCGGCATCGGCAAAGCTCCCCGGAGCTTTGTCCTCAGGCGAACGCCGGGGAAGACAGAACCCGATGCCCGGAGGAAATCCATGAGCAAAAAACAAAAGCGCAGCCTGTGCCGCATCCTGGTGTCGCTGGGTCTTCTCGGCCTGTGCCTGGTGATTCCCTTCGGGGAAAACAAAATCCTGCGTTTCGCCGCCTTCCTGGTCCCCTACCTTGTGTGCGGCTGGGACGTATTGAGGGACGCGGCGCTGAATATCATCCACGGCCGGGTGCTGGACGAAAAATTCCTGATGGCCGTGGCGTCCCTTGGGTCCTTCGCCCTGGGTGAGACCACCGAGGCCGTGGCCGTGATGCTGTTTTACCAGGCGGGCGAATGGTTTCAGGGCATCGCCGTGGGCCGCAGCCGCAAAAGCATCGCGCAGCTCATGGACATCCGGCCGGACACGGCCCGCGTCCTGAGGAACGGGGAAGAACAATCGGTCGCCCCCGAAGAGGTGGAGGTCGGCGAGGAGATCGTGATCCGCCCCGGCGAACGGGTGCCGCTGGACGGCGTCATCCTGGAGGGGGCCACCAGCGTGGACACCGCGGCGCTGACCGGCGAAAGCGCGCCCCGGGACCTGGGCGTCAGCGATATGATCCTTTCCGGGTCCATCAACCTGACCGGCGTGGTCCGGGTTCGCTCCACCGCCTCCGCGGAGGAGAGCACCGTATCCCGCATCCTGGAGCTGGTGGAGAACGCGACCGACAAAAAAGCGCCGGCGGAAAAATTCATCACCCGTTTTTCCCGGGTCTATACCCCGGCCGTGGTCGCCGCCGCCGTGCTGCTGGCCGTCGTTCCGCCGCTTATCCTTTCCGGGTCATGGAACGACTGGATCTACCGCGCGCTCACCTTCCTGGTGGTCTCATGCCCCTGCGCGCTGCTGGTATCGGTGCCGCTGAGCTTCTTCGGGGGCATCGGCGGGGCCAGCCGGCAGGGCATCCTGGTAAAAGGCGCCGGCTATATGGAAACGCTGGCGAAGATCCGCACCGCGGTGTTCGACAAGACCGGCACCCTGACCCGCGGCTGCTTTGAGGTGACCGACGTGCATCCCAGCGGCGTCTCCCCCGCCGACCTGATCGACCTGGCCGCCCTTGCGGAGGCGCATTCGTCCCATCCCATCGCCCAGTCCATCCTGCGGGCCCACGAAGGGCACATCGACCGGGACCGCATTTCATCCATCGAGGAGCTCGGCGGCATGGGCATCCGCGCCGTGATCGACGGAAAGACCGTGCTGGCGGGCAACAGCCGCCTGATGGAGCGTTTCAGCATCCCCTGGAGCCTGTGCGGAGGGGACGGAGGCACCGTCATCCACATCGCCGCCGACGGCGAATACCTGGGGCACATCCTCATCAGCGACAAAATAAAGGAGGACGCCCCCGCGGCCCTGGACAGGCTCCGCGGCCTGGGTGTCGAAAAGATCGCGGTGCTGACCGGCGACACCGCCGAGGCCGCCGCGCACGCGCTGAGGGACCTGAGGACCGATCTTGTGATTCCGGAGCTTCTGCCCCAGGATAAGGTGGCAAAGGTTGAGGAGCTTCTCTCCCCCGGCAAGCCCCTGTGCTTTATCGGCGACGGAATCAACGACGCGCCCGTCCTGGTGCGCGCGGACCTGGGCATCGCCATGGGCGCCATGGGCAGCGACGCGGCCATCGAGGCCGCCGACGTGGTGCTGATGGATGACAGTCTTTCCCGTCTGCCCCTGGCCATGGCCATCGCCCGGAAGACCATGCGCATCGTAAAGCAGAACATCATCTTTTCCCTGGCCGTCAAGGGGGCGGTCCTCCTGCTGGGCGCCCTGGGCGTGACCGGCATGGGCATGGCGGTGTTCGCCGACGTGGGCGTATTGTGTCTGGTGATCCTCAACGCCATGCGCTGCCTGAGATGCCCGAAAATATAAAAAATGTAACTGTTCAGTCGTGTGTGAAGGAGAACAAACGTATGGCAACAGCGGGGAGGTATCGGAGGGATCTCCCTCCGATTATGATCCGTTTCAGCGGCATGTAACGGCTGATCGGGTACACGGTCCCGATGCCGCTCCGGCGAG
>CADANQ010000089.1 GCA_902789365.1 uncultured Eubacteriales bacterium | reverse complement strand
CGATAGGCCGTTACATGCCGCTGAAACGGATCATGATCGGAGGGAGATCCCTCCGATACCTCCCCGCTGCTGCCATACGTTTGTTCTCCTTCACACACGAATGAACAGTTACGAAAATTTTAATTTCGGCGGAACAATTTCGCGTTCTGAATCGTCTGATTAATCGGGATATTAATACCGGCCGGTTCGGGCCGGCAATGGACTGGAGGATAAAAATGAAAAGGATCATTGCTTTGATCATCTGCGCCGCGCTGGCCCTGGGGCTTTTCGGCGCGGCGAACATTCCCGCGGCCGCCTACGCGGAGGAAACCCCGGCCGCGGGCGACAGGAGCAACGACGGGGGCCGCGCCCCCAGGTATACGGCGCCTCCTTCTCCCACGCCCACCGCGACGCCTGCGCCTACCGCGACGCCCACGCCCACCGCGGAACCCACGCCCACGTCCCCGGTCGTGCCTGAACCGACCGATTCGCAGGGAACGCCTCCGCCTTACGCCCCCACGCCGGATATCCAGCTTCCCGATTCCGTGAAGGCGGGGACCGATACCTTCATTGTATGGAGCGATTCCGGCGCCGGCGCGGTGTATACCGTCACCGTGACCGCGCCCGACGGGGACCAGATCGTTTTTTCCACCTCCGAAACGGATGTGACGGTGCCCGGCGCCTTCCTTGACGCCGCCGGATCGTATCTGGTCGCCGTCACCGCCTCCTGCCCCGGCCTGAGGGACAGCACCGGGGAAGCGGTCCTTAAGGTCACTGCCGCCGGTTCCGCCGTTATCAGGGTGCTGCACAACAAGGCCGATGTCATCGGGAAATACCGCTACTGCACCGCGGGCTATACCCGTACCTTCCACGTGATCACCGCCTCGGATTCCGACGTGATCCAGGTCTATATCGACGGGAAAAAGGTTTCCTACAGCCTGGTACGGACGGATCCCTATACCATCGGAACCTGGGACCATCAGATCGATCTGGTCTTCTCCCGGGGCATCCATCAGATCGAGTTCTGCACCGTCCTCAATCCCATCCGCGTGTCCGGGCGGATCGCTTCTCCCTCTGCCGTGGGGGAAAGGACCATGTACGCGACCCCGCTGACCCTTCTGTACTCCTGGCCCGCGGAAGGATATCACAGCAGCCGCTACCTGACCCCAGGGACGGCCGTGACCCTCAAGGGCGAGCTGAACGGGTTCGATTATATCATCTGGGGCGGCAATTACTATTTCGTCAGGAGCGGGACACTGGCGTATTACTGGGAAGACAGCGTCTCCTATGCGTCGCCGGAGCCCGTCTGGCCGACATACCCGGAAACGGCGCCCTATACCGGCGGACATACCCACACCTATGAAAACGGCCAGTGCACCCAGTGCGGCGTCAAGGTCATCGGCCTGGGATACGGCGGGTTTATGGCCTTTACGCCCGAAAGCGTGAAGCTGAACGCCGGCGAAACCGCGAACGTGTTCATCTCCAGGCGCCTGACGGCCTCCGATGTGGCGAGACTTTCCATCGATTATGACAGAAACGTCGTTTCCCTTTCCATCGAAAGCGACGTGATGACCCTGCGGGGCCTTGCCGACGGGTATACCGACATCGTGATTACCCTGGACGGGACAAGAGTGGGCGGCCTTTCGGTACAGGTGGGCGATGCCGTACCCGCTCCCGTCACGGAAGGAATGCCCGTTCCCCAGGAGGCGGAGACCGTGTATTTGCCCGCGGAGGGCTGCTTTGGGGCGAATCCTTCGCTGATCGGCACGGACTGGGCCGAACTGGACGACCTGAGGGCGATCCTTGCGGCTTCCGGCGTTGAAGGCGCCGAAAATATGGGCCCGGATGAGCTCCGGGCGGTCCTTGCCGGGGCCGAAGACGACAACGGCGTGTGCGCCGCGATGGCCAACCTGATCATGAGCGCCTATATCGGGCAGGAAGACAGCTTCCTTGACGACTTCGGCTATCCCATGATGGACGAAAGCGGAAACTTCCGCGTCAATGTCCTGATGGCGGACATCGTCTTTACCCTGGGCGGCGTGCGCTCCGGGGACCTGATGGAGTGCCTTTCTCAGTTCAGCGCCGCCAAAGGAGGAATCTTCGAAGCCGAAAAGGTGGACCTGATTTTCTTCCCGCTGACGGAGACCTATTTCAGCCAGTACGCCGGCGTGGGCGTCCAGATCGCGGCGCGCGTGAAGGCCGGGAACCGGGACGTGGATATCCCCGTATACGAATTCGGGACGAACGCCTGGTCCTTTAGGACCGTCGGGGCGGGGAAGGAGCTTTACGCGGCGGTCGCCGGCGCCCTCTCCGGGGACGCGGCGTTTGTCCCGCAGGGATGGACCGTCAGCGGGAAGCCGGAATATGAGGAGACCCTGGCGCTGGACGGCTGTATGGGTGTCTTTGCGGGCGAATTCCTCATCGACGGCGAATTCGATTCCTTCGGCGTCCGCATTACCCTGAAATAAAACAAAAAAGCGCGCCGGGAAAAACATCACTGCCCGCGGCGGGCGTTCCGTGAAAAGAACGCCCGCCGTTTTTTTGCTTTTACGGTGTTTTTACGTTTCCCGGCGATAAACGGCTGTTGCAAAAGGGAAGAAGGTATGGTATACTTTTATTGGTCAAAGTAAGTCAGGAACTGCCTTGGCCGTGTCAAGGAGGGATCCGAATGCGACTAAGCGATACCATCGAGGAATTTATCAAAACAATGATGCGGGAGGACCAGGAGGCCTGCGAGCTGAAGCGCAACGAACTGGCGGAATATTTCCACTGCGCCCCAAGCCAGATCAATTACGTGCTTTCCACGCGCTTTACGCCGGACCACGGGTATTCCATCACCAGCCAGCGGGGCGGGGGAGGGTATGTGCGCATCGTGCGCATCCAGGCCTCCAGGGTGGACAGGCTTACCTACTATCTTAACGAACGCATCGGCGACAGCATCGACGAGCAGCGTGCCCTGATCATCTGCCGTCAGCTGAAGGAAAAGGGGACGATTTCCGACCGGGAGGCCGAAATCATGAGCGCCGCCGTATCACGGGGCGCCCTGGGCGTCCCCGTTCCCGAGGACCTGAAAAACGTGCTGCGCGCCAGGATACTCAAATCCATGCTGATCGCCTCCGCCCGCCAGCGCCCCTCGGCGCAGGACAGCGGCGCCGGGGAAGACTAACGCCAACGGAGGATGCTATGCTCTGCGAGGAATGCGGTGAAAGGGAAGCCGCCGTGGTCGTGACCACGGTCATCAACGGCGAAAGCACCTCCCGGAACCTTTGCCGGGAATGCGTAAAAAAATACCAGAAGGGCGGCGACGTTTCGGCGCTGCTCGCGGCGATTCTGTCCAGCATGTACAAGGCCCGCGGCAGCAGCGGCAAAAGCTGCGCCCACTGCGGCATGACCCTTGAGGAATTCAACAAAACGGGCATGCTCGGCTGCGCGGAATGCTACAGGACCTTTCGCAGCGAACTGGACCCGATGCTGAACCGGATCCAGGGGCGTACCCAGCACGCGGGACGCCGCCCGCACACGGACCCGGCGGCCCAGGAGCGCGGCGACCGCATCATGAAGCTGCGCCGCGCCATGGAGGCCGCCGTCAGCGAGGAAGCCTTCGAGGAGGCTGCCCGGCTGAGAGACGAACTGAAAAAGCTGCAGGAGGGCGGCGGCGAGGAAACGGCGAAGGAAGGTGCGGAAGAGTGACGGAAGCCTTTACCGAAAAAAGCCCCCGGGGGGACAAAAGCGCAATCGTCCTTTCCAGCAGGGTCCGCGTGGCGCGCAACCTGAAGGATATGAATTTCCGCCCCAAGATGACCCAGGATCAGGCCGACGAATGCATCGACCGGGTGCTGGAAGCGCTGCGCGGCGGCGGCGACGATTTCCGCTACTACCCGATGCGGGGAATCGATCCCATCGAAAAGCGCGCCATGGTGGAGGACCACCGGATATCGGCCGATCTTTTCAAAACGGACGACCGGGGCGCCGCGCTCATCAGCGCCGACGGCCGGGTGGTGATCATGATCAACGAAGAGGACCACCTGCGCATCCAGGCGTTCGCCTCCGGGCTCGACCTGGAAACCGCGTCGGGCCTGGCCTACAGGACTGAGGACGTTCTGGAAAAGTCGCTGAATTTCGCTTTTGACGAACAACTGGGATACCTGACGGCCTGCCCGACCAATACGGGCACCGGCATGCGTGCGTCCGTGATGCTGCATCTGCCCCTTCTGACCGCAAAGAAGAACATGGGGCAGGTGACCCAGCTGGCGGCCAAGCTGGGCCTGACCATGCGCGGCATTTACGGCGAGGGCAGCGAGGCCCTGGGCTGCGTTTACCAGCTGTCCAACCAGGTGACCCTGGGCAAGACGGAGCACGAACTGACGGACGCGGTCAGCGCCGTGGCCGCGCAGATTGCCGGGATGGAACAGGAAAAACGCCTTCAGGCCCTCCGGGAGGATCCGGTGGCCTTTGAAGACCGGATCTCCCGGGCCATCGGCACCCTGAAATACGCGAGAATGATGGACCTGAAGGAATTTTACCCGCTCTGGTCCGCGCTGCGGGTCGGCGCGGCCATGGGACGGATACCGATGGACGTCAGGGAATGCGACGCGCTTCTGACCGCGGCGCAGGACGCGCATCTCTGCCGCGCCGCCGGGCGCGAACTGACCGACCGGGAGATACGCGAGGCCAGGTCCGCCATGGTCCGCCGGACGATCCGGGACCGGCTTTCATCGGAAGAAGATATTTGAAATCGATCATTTGGAGGTAAAACATGGCCATTTTTGGCAGATTCAACGAAAGCGCGCAGAAGGTGATCACCGGGGCCCAGCAGGCCGCGCTCCAGCTGCACCGCAAATATGTGGGGACGGAGCATATGCTGATCGCCCTGGTCCGCGAGGCCTCGGGCGACGTCCCGGACCTTCCCGATACCGTGACGGCGGAAAAGGTCAGGGAGCAGGTGATTCAGCTGACCGGAGAGAGCTCGGACTCGCCCCGCCAGCTGGAACTGACCCCGAGGGTCAAGAAGGTATTGGAAAACGCCATCCGCCTCAGCCGCGAAAAGGGCCATCCCTATGTCAATTCCAGCCATCTCTGGGCGGCGATCCTGCAGGAAAGCGACAGCGTGGCCGTGAAGGTATTGAAAAACCTGGGGCTGGATGTCGACAGGCTGTCCGAAAGCGTTCTTGGCGCCATGAGCCAGCCTTCGGAGAGCGAGGAGGGCGGGCAGGCGTCCCAGAGCCGCGGGAAGAGCCCGCTGGCCCGCTACGGACGCGACCTGACCGAGGCGGCGTCCAAAGGCGAACTGGACCCCGTGATCGGCAGGACCGTCGAAATCGAAAGAATCATCCAGATTCTCAGCCGAAGGACAAAAAACAACCCGGTCCTCATCGGCGAACCGGGCGTGGGCAAGAGCGCGGTGGCTGAAGGCCTGGCGCAAAGGATCGTTTCGGGCAGCGTACCGGAAAACCTGACGGGCAAGCGACTGATCAGCCTGGACATGGGCTCCATGGTGGCCGGCAGCAAGTTCAGGGGCGAATTTGAGGAACGGCTCAAAAGCACCCTGGACGAGGTGCGGCAGAAGAAGAACGTGGTGCTCTTCATCGACGAGCTCCAGAACATCGTGGGGGCCGGAAAGGCCGAGGGCAGCATGGACGCCGCCAACATCCTGAAGCCCGCCCTGGCCCGGGGCGAAATTCAGTGCATCGGCGCCACCACGCTGGACGAATACCGCAAGAACATCGAAAAGGACGCCGCCCTGGCCAGGCGTTTCCAGCCGGTCACGGTCAACGAGCCCACCGACGAGGAGTGCCTCGCCATCATGATGGGGCTCCGGGACCGGTATGAGGCGCATCACCGGGTGCGCATCACCGACGAGGCCCTCGAGGCGGCGGTAAGGCTGTCCAACCGGTATATTCCGGACCGTTTCCAGCCCGACAAGGCCATCGACCTGATGGACGAGGCCGCCAGCCGGGTGCGCATCCACGCCTTTACCGCGCCGCCGGACGTCAAGGAGCAGGAAAAGGAACTGGAGGGCGTGAGACGGGAGAAGCAGGAGGCCATCGACCGTCAGGATTACGAAAAGGCGGCTTCCATGCGGGACCGGGAGGCTTCCCTCAGAAAAGAGATCGACGAAAAACGCAGCGCCTGGGAAAAGCAGAAGAGCCAGGCCAAGGATACCGTGGGGGCCGAGGACATCGCCGAGGTGGTTTCGGGCTGGACGGGCATCCCGGTCAGCCGGATGACCCAGTCCGAGGCGGAACGGCTTTTGAACCTGGAGGAGACGCTGCACAAACGGGTCATCGGCCAGGAAGAGGCGGTCAGCGCCGTTTCAAAGGCCATCCGCAGGGCGCGCGCCGGTCTGCAGGACCCCAAGCGGCCCATCGGGTCCTTCATCTTCCTGGGCCCCACGGGCGTCGGCAAGACCGAACTGTGCCGCGCCCTGGCCGAGGCGATGTTCGGCGACGAAAACGCCATGATCCGCCTGGATATGTCCGAATACATGGAAAAGCACACGGTCAGCCGCATGGTTGGCTCGCCTCCGGGTTACGTGGGCTATGACGAGGGCGGGCAGCTGACCGAGGCGGTCCGCAGGAAGCCCTACAGCGTGGTCCTTTTCGACGAAATCGAAAAAGCCCATCCCGACGTGTTCAATATCCTTCTTCAGATCCTGGAGGACGGACGGCTGACCGACAACATGGGCCGCACGGTGTCCTTCCGGAACTGCGTCATCGTGATGACCTCCAACGCCGGGGCAAAGGTGATATCGCGGACCATGGGCTTCGGCGCCGGAAGCAATCAGGCGCTGGACTATGAAAAAATGAGGGAAAGGATCATGAGCGAGATCCGCAACCTCTTTAAGCCCGAGTTCCTCAACCGCGTGGACGAAATCATCGTCTTCCATAAGCTGGAGGAGAAGCACGTCCGCTCCATCGCGGCCCTGATGCTGAACGAGGTGGCCCGCAGGATCTCCGCCAACGGCGTGCTTCTGACCTTTGACGACGAGGCGGTCAGCTTCCTGGCGAAGGAGGGGACGGACGAGGAGTACGGCGCCCGTCCGCTGCGCAGACTGATCCAGCGCACCGTGGAGGACGATTTGTCCGAAAGGCTGCTGCTGGGCAAGATCAAACTCGGGGACAGCGTGCATATCACGGTGCGGGACGGCAAGCTGGAATACATCCCCCTGTCCGGCGAGGAACTGAGGAAAGAGTGAACCCTGTCAAAGGGCATGGTCCGCCCGGACGGTGGGATCTCCCCCCCATATCCTTTTCTGGGTCCACGCCGTATCGGGCGCGGACCAGAAGGGGTGGGAGGGATCCAGGCCCAGGGGAAGGAAAACCGCTGAGCACAGATACAGGCTGCCGGTGGATATGTATTCCTCGCCCATGTCCTCCTGCCGGCCGCAGACGCCGATATACAGGAATCCGTTTTCGTCAAAATTGTCGAATGCCATGGTCCTTTCGATGACCGCGCTGAGGGCGCAGCGAACCGACGCCGGGGGCGTCTCTTTGGGCAGCAGCCCCTCCAGGGCGGCCTGGGAAAGCATGTGGAAGCAGCCGAACCTGTAGGCGCTGGAACGGCCGAATACCGGGTAGCTCCCGTCGGGCATGATCAGGCGTTCGAGCACCGAAGCATACCTTGATGCGCGCTTTCTCTGGACGGCGCGCATCTTTTCCCATTCCGCGTCCTCGCTCCATACGGTTTCCAGGATATCGGTAAGCATGGGGTGGATCACGAAGCTGTTGTACATGTCCATATGGAATTCCGGCCCGTCGCCGTAGAATCCGTCGCCCTTGTACCAGTCAAAATGCATCCTCAGGGCCAGGTCCACCCGCATACGGTCCCATTCGCAGCCGGCCATGCGCAGGAACACCTCGATCATGGCGCTGAAAAGAAGCCAGTTGCACACATAGGGCTTCCGGGTGCGGGTTTCCTTCATCCTGTCCGTCAGGGCTTTTTTGTCCTCATCGGGGAGGAGAGCCCACAGCTGGCGCGGAGCGCGCAGGACGGCGTGGCCGAGAAAGGCCGCGTCCACGATGGGCTGCTGGCCGGAGGAGAAGTTCATTTGGTCCCCGGCGCCGGGCGTGACGGCAAAATGGATGGCCCTGCGCGCCATTTCGCGGTATTCCGTCCTGAGGGCGTCCTCTTCCGGGGACAGGGGGCTTTCGGATTCGAGCCAGGGCGCGATGCCGGTCAGGATGCGGCCGAGGGCCTCCAGGTAGGTATACTGCATACGGTCCTCCGGCGGAAGCTTGCCCCGGACGGGGAATTCCTTCCTGAGGCTGTCCCGGGCGAGGGAGGAAAGCACGGGACGGGCGACGGCGTCCATGACGCCGATCCAGAACGAACGTGTTGATGACATGGCGGCCTCCTGTATCAGATTTCCGGTAATATATAAAAATTCTCCGGGAGAGCCGTTTTTCCTATGACGGGAACCGGGTTTGCAAAAAAAAGCTTTTCCCGACGCGAACGCGCTGTCCGGAGCGCGTACCGGCCGGGAGAGAGAGGAAAACGGGATGGAAAGAAAAACGGTCAGGGTGGCCGCGGCGGCGGTCATCAGGGACGGACGGGTGCTCCTGTGCCGCAGGGGCTACGGGGAACTGAAGGGATTCTGGGAGTTTCCCGGCGGGAAGTGCGAGCCGGGGGAGACCGCGCGGGAGACCGCGGTCCGCGAGATCATGGAGGAACTGAAGATCCGGATCGTACCCGGAGAGCTTTTGTGCCGCGTGGTGTACGATTATCCCCTTTTCCGCCTGGATATGGACGTGTTTACGGCATATCTTCCCGAAGGAGAGCCGGTGGCGACCGAACACGAGGGCATCCTGTGGGCGGATATGGCGGACCTGGAAAGGCTGAAGTTCTGCCCGGCCGACGTTCAGGCCGCGGAGAAGCTGAAGGCTTTCCCTGGCTTTGCCGGCGGCCAGACGAGGTGAGAGGCGTTCAGTCTTGCTTTTTTGCGGTTTACGCCCGGATGGGAAGCCGATCCGACATCAGGCGCGGGCGGCGGTTTGCTTTTTTCGACACTTGACACTCTTTTGACACTGTGATAAAATAAGCAAGTCTCAATGTATCAGCTGCCTGAACACGACGAAAGAAGGGTTTAACGAAGAGTGGAACTGCACGGAAAGGAGCCGTTTCGGCTGGCGTTCAGCCGGACAGGTGTTTCTTTTTCGTGATGCAGGGCCGCTCTTTATCTATTTCCGGGGATCCGGCGGCCAGTGATTGGGAAACAAAGGAGAAGTTATGGCGAAAAAAGCAAGCCAGGGAGAACGCCTGTGGGCGATATGCGACCGCCTTGCCCGTCAGATGGGATACGAACTGTATGACGCGGGCTTTGAAAAGGAACCCGGCGGGCTGTACCTGAGGGCTTATGTGGACAAGCCCGGCGGCATCACCCTGGACGACTGCGAAAAGTACCACCGCGCGCTCCAGCCGGCGGTGGAGGACATGGACTACGATTTCATGGAAGTCTCATCGCCCGGGATCGACCGGCCCCTGAAAAGGGAAGATGACATCCTCAGAAATATCGGAAACCGTGTGGAAGTCAGGCTCTACAAGGCCGTGGAGGGCAGGAAAACCTTCGAGGGCAGCCTTGTGAGCATGGACAAAACCGCGGTCGTCATCCGCGAAGGGGAGACGGAAAGGTCTTTTCCCGCCGCCGCGGCGGCGCAGGTCAGGCTGATCCCCGATCTGAGCGGACTGGATGAGGACAGCGGGATCGAAATTACCGATATCATCGACGGCGAATGACGCGCCGGATATCGGATCAGGATGGGAGGCTAACCGTAATGGCTCAGAAAAACGAGATTTATGACGCGATTGAGATGCTGGCCAAGGCCAAGGATATCCCCGTGGATACGATCCTTGAAGCCGTGGAGGAAGGGATCAAAGCCGCGTACAAAAAATACATCAAACGCTCCTCTACGCCGATGAACCTGAGCGTCGTGATCGCCAAAGGACACGATATCCAGGTCTATGCGCGCAAATCGGTTACCGACAGCGTAACGGACGAGCTGCAGCAGATCAGCCTGGAGGACGCCAACCGGATGCGCAGCGGCTATGAACTGGGCGACATCGTCGAGGTGGACGTGACCCCGAAGGATTTCGGGCGTGTGGCGGCGCAGACGGCCAAGCAGGTCATCACCCAGCGGCTCCGCGACGCGGAACACGGCAAGATCTACGACGAATACATCGACAAGGAAAACGAAATCCTGACCGGTATCGTGGAACGCGTGGACGCCAGGAACGTTTATGTGGAGCTGGGCCGCACCCAGGGCGTCATGGAAAGCGCCGAATTCATGCCCGGCGAGGAATATCACCCCGGCGACCATATCAAGGTGTATGTCCTGCAGGTGCACCGCAATGGCAAGGACGCCTACCGCCTGCCCCAGGTTTCGGTCAGCCGGATCCATCCGGGCCTTGTGAAGCGCCTGTTCGAGATGGAGGTCCCCGAGATCCAGCAAGGCCAGGTCCAGATCAAGTCCATTGCCCGGGAAGCCGGCAGCAGGACGAAAATGGCGGTCTGCTCCACGGACATGAGCATCGATCCCGTCGGGGCGTGCGTCGGTCCCCGGGGAATGCGCGTGGACAAGGTCGTCAGCGAACTGAAAAACGAAAAGATCGACATCATCAAATGGTCCGAGGACGAGGCAGAATTCGTCGCCAACGCGCTCAACCCCGCCCATGTCATCAATGTGTTCGTTTCGGACGAGGAGCATATCTGCCGCGTGGTGGTTCCGGACAGCCAGCTGTCCCTGGCCATCGGCAAGGAAGGGCAGAACGCGCGCCTGGCCGCGAAGCTGACCGGCTGGAAGATTGACATCAAGTCCCAGTCCCAGTTCAATGAGCTCACGGGCATGAGCGCCCAGAGCGTCCAGCAGGGGAACGGGAGCGTCATCGCCGATGAAGCGGAGGATTATGACAGCGGCATCGACGACGAGACCATCGAATGATCCGGAGGTCCCCCGATGAAGGAAAAAAAGATCCCGATGCGGATGTGCCTGGGATGCAGGGAAATGAAGCCCAAGAAAACCCTGATGCGGGTGGTTCACGGGCCCGACGGTTCCGTATCGGCCGATCCCACGGGGCGCAAGCCCGGACGGGGGGCCTATGTGTGCCCGAGCCGGGAGTGCATTGCCAGGGCGCTGAAGCAAAAGCAGTTCGAGAGGGCGTTTGAATGCGCGCTTTCCGAGGAAGCCCGGGCGGCCCTGAACGAGATCATGGAAAGAAGCGGAGAGTAAAGCGTGCCTGAGAAACTGAAGGGATACCTGGGACTGGCCGTCAGGGCCGGACAGGCGGCCCTGGGAAGCAGCCTGGCGCTGCGGGACATCCGGGACGGCAGGGCGGCCGTCGCGCTGATTGATGAAGGCGCGTCGGAAAACACCAGGAAAAAGCTGAGCGACGCCTGCGCGTTTCGCCGCGTGCCCTGCGTGACCGTTCCGTCCGGATGGATAGGGGATTCCTGCGGGGGCGGCGACTGGATGGCGGTGAGCGTCCGGAAGGGCGGACTTGCCGATTCCATCATCCGTCTGGCCGGCGAACAGGAAAAACCCCGGCAATGATTTTCGCCGGCAGCGCCGGTACATTAATTCTAATAGCGCAACAGCGCGGGGGGCAGCGTCGAGCATGACCAAGCCGAATTTGGCGGAAGCCACAAAACAGATCAACCTCAAGTCCACGGAGATCCTTGAAGACGCGGGGCGCGTCCGCAAGGGTCTGGACGCACTTCTTTCCCGACTGAAGGAAAAGGAGACTGTGTTCAGGCGCCAGAAGGAAGAGGAAAAGAACCAGAAACGGCTGGAGGAGCAGAAGATCCTGGCCAGCCAGCAGACCAAGGCCTGGACCATGCCCGACGAGGACGAGGTTCCCGCGGAAACCGAAAGCGCGCCCCGGCAAAGCGCGGCGGAGGAAGCGGAAAAGGCGGAAAAGACCGCCGAAGCCGCGCCGAAGCTCGCCGCCGAAAAGACGGAAACCCCCGCGCCCGCGGCGGAGGAAACAAAAGAGCCCGCCGCGCCGAAGGCGGAGGCCCCTTCCGAAGATAAGGCCGGGGACGGCGAGAAGGCTTCATCCGCTCCTCAGCCCCAGGAAGCCAGGCCGGCCGCCGCGAAAGCGCAGCCGGCTCAGGAAGACACCCGCGCCGCCGCGCCTCGTCCGCAGGGCCAGCAGAGGCCCGCGGCCCAGGGGACGCCCGGAGGGTATGCCCGCGCGCCTCTTCAGGGCGGAGCGGGCCGCGCCCCCGCACAGGGCGGCACCGGCGTCTACAGCCGTGCGCCGGGCCAGGGCGGCACCGGCGTCTACAGCCGCACG
>CADANQ010000088.1 GCA_902789365.1 uncultured Eubacteriales bacterium | reverse complement strand
ATTTCCATCAGGTACTGCAGGGTATAACATTTCCGATAAACAGTGTAGCCAAAACCGCATTTCGGAAGTATAATGATCTACAGAAGAATGGAATACAGGCTTTTCCGGCAGAAGGCACTGTTTTCCGATTCATTTTTTGAAAGGAGATGATTTCTGTGCCGGTCTGGATAAACTGGATTGACGAGCCGTCCCCGGTTGCTGTGACGATCATCTCCATCGCGCTGATGCTGGCCATTGGCTTCCTGATGACTCGCATCACCAAATTGTTGAAGCTGCCAAACGTAACCGCTTATATTGTCGGAGGAATTCTGGCAGGCCCCTTTTGCCTGAACCTGCTCCCCGATACTATTGTAGAGGGGACTTCCTTCCTCCCTGATATCGCACTGGCCTTCATCGCGTTTAGCACAGGCGAATTCTTCAGACTTTCCACGTTAAAAAGGAACGGTGGGAAGGTTTTAATGATTACCGTACTGGAATCCTGCTGTGCTGCTGTGCTTGTGTTCCTCGTCTGTTGGCTGGTGCTCAGGTTGAATCTCGCTTTTTCGATCGTTCTGGGAGCCCTGGCCACAGCCACAGCACCCGCCTCCACAATTATGACAATCAGGCAAACCGGCGCTAAAGGGGATTTTGTGGAAACGCTGCTCCAGGTTGTGGCGCTGGATGATATGGTGGGCCTTGTGCTTTATTCCATTGCGATTTCCGTAGCCACCGCTGTTTTCTCCAGCTCCGGTTTCAGAATCGAAAACGTCCTGATCCCCCTCGGCAAAACCCTGCTTCTGATGGCCCTGGGCTGTGTCTTCGGGCTGATTCTGAAATGGCTGGTAGGCACTCGAAGGAGCACTGATAACCGGCTGATCATTGCCATCGCCGTCCTCTTCTCCTACTGCGGCATCTGCGCTGTGGTGGACGTTTCGCCGCTTCTGGGCTGCATGGCGATGGGCATGGTCTATATCAATGCCACGGATGACGACCGGATGTTCCGACAACTGAATTACTTCAGTCCACCGATTCTGCTGCTTTTCTTCTTTCGCAGCGGCCTTTCTTTCGATCTCGGCTCCCTCGTCAACAATGCTGGCTCCATCGGCACGGTTCCACTGCTGGTGGTCGGTGTGATTTATTTCCTGATCCGGATCCTGGGCAAATACATCGGCGCCTGGACAGGTTGCAGTTTTGCGAAGAAATCCCCGAAGGTACGGAACTATCTTGGACTTGCCCTGATTCCGCAGGCTGGAGTGGCCATTGGCCTCGCGGCGCTAGGCGCCCGGGCACTGGGCGGTGAAATGGGCCATGCGCTGGAAACCATTATTCTTTCCTCCAGCGTGCTCTACGAGCTGATCGGCCCCGGATCCGCAAAGCTGTCCCTGTACCTTTCCGGTTCTTATTCCAAGGAGCTGGAAACGGCGGCGCCGGTTCCAACTGTGGATGAGGAAGGAAAGCAAAAATCTGAAGTGGAACTACTGATTGAGCGGATCCAAAAGATCCAAAGCGAGCTTCCCGCACATACGGAAAACGAGAATGAACGTGCGTTCACAGAAGCCGCTGAGGAATACTACCGTGAACAGCATTTGCCGATGCGGAGAAATGCTCAGAAACATCTTTTCTGATATTCCGCTTCCCGCGCGATTATTTCCAAGGAGGACACCGATATGAACCTGGAAGTTGTTACCACAGACCCCATCGCCCGGTCACTCGGAACCTGGTCCGCCGGACTGACCGTCGGATCTATTCTGCTGCGGATTTTCCTTTCTCTGCTCATGGGAGCATTCATCGGATGGGAACGGTCCAACAAGCGACATTCCGCAGGACTGCGTACTTTCATGCTGACCTTTCTTGTCGGCACATTGGCAGCCATCGTAGACAGTTATACATTCTGCGCCTCTGAACGAGACGGACATTTCCTGCTCTCCGTCAGTGTAATTGTAGGCGCTTCGATCATCGCTGTACATTCCGTATTCTATTCTTCACGGAATCAGATCAAAGGGCTCACTACTGCTGTCGGCCTGTGGGTTGCTGCTGTGACAGGCATTTCCCTGGGTATTGGCTGTTATACGGTCGGTCTGGCCGCTTTTGCAGCTCTTTTGTGTATCCTACTGTGGTTCCCGCCCCTGGAGGCCGCCCTCAATAATCGTTCCAACCACTTTGAGGTGCACCTGGAACTGACAAACAGCGTTTCCCTTCAGGATTTCGTGACAGTCATTCGCCGCCTTGGCCTGCGGATCGATGAGATTGAACAGAACCCGGCCTACGTAGGCAGCGGCCTTTCAGTCTATTCCATATCCATTTCCGTCAGCAGCGAAATGCTGAAAAAATATAAAACCCATGCCGAAATTATCGAAGCGTTGAAAACCCTGGATTATATTTACCATATTATCGAAGCGTTGAAAACCCTGGATTATATTTACCATATTGAGGAGATGCATTCCTGAAGCATCCCTGAATTTCATCCTCTGGCCCTGTCTATTAATTGCATTCCATGTATAAGAAGTATACTATTTCTGCATGGAAAAGGTAGAAGAAAAACCGCAGGTTTCCCTGCTGCGAAAGGCTCTTTTCTGTCAAGCGGTCTTGACAGTTGTTCCAGTGCCTCCCTAAGCTTAATATGAATCTCGTAACCTCTGCTGACCTCAATCCTGTCAACCAACCAGGCAATCACCATCAATAATCTCCTGTCTCCGGAGCGGCGCTTTTATTCGATATGACGTACCCTATACAGGCGCTCAGCTCATGCAAAAGCTGCAGTTGAAATTACGGGAGAATATCCGGAAGCTCTATCTTCTCCCAGCGCTGGACAGGTCACTGATCGCCATGAGTATCGGTGGGATCCATTTAACCACCGGTTTTCGGATCGGGGAATCCGGTCGTGGAGAAGTCACGGGCTGACGCGGAAAGCTATCTGTTTTGTAAGAGAACAGAATAAAGCGGAGAACCTGTCCCCTCCACTACGATCAGTAAAACAAATATTCATTGGGTTTTCTTTCTAATGAGTTCTCCTATCATCGCTCCACCAATAATGCATACAGCACCAACATACTGAATAACTGACATTTTTTCTCCAAGCAGTAATGCTGCAAAAATAACAGCCGAAAGCGGTTCCAGATATCCGCATACAGCGACTGTCTGTACTTGAAGCTTTGACAAGGGAGAAAAATACAAATAGCATCCAATTCCTGTATTGACAAGGCCAAGAACCAGAATCCACGGCCATGCTTCTGCCGGGACTTGAATCACAAAAGCCTGCCTCGCCCCGACAAAGATCGCAACAGTAAGAAAACTGACGGTCAGCTGCACTACGGCGTTTTCCATTCCGGTAACACTGCGGGACTGCTTGTTCAGGGTGACCATGAAAAAATACATCACTGCTGACAATGCGCCGCAGGCCAGCCCCCATGTATTCCCTTTGCTGTCAATTCTCTTTCCGTTTACCAATAGGATGCCAATCAGAACGATCATGAACCCGGCTACTTTGGGAACAGTCAGCTTTTCTTTGAAAATCAGCGGTGAAAGGATCATCACAATGACCGGACCGCAGTAATACAGGAGGGATGCATAACTGACACCGATCTGCTGATATGCTTCATAAAGAAACATCCAGCTTGTGCCCATCGCGATACCGGATAAGGCAATAAAAACGTAATCCCGTCTGTGTTCTTTCCAGTGGAAGCGCCTTTTACCGGCTATGAACACACAAAGCAGAAGAATACTTCCGATCAGCGTTCTGAGAAAAACAATCTCATAGCTGTTCAGGGCAATATGACTGGCCACAATCCCGTTGAGGCCGAAGAGCAGTAAAGCGCACAGGTATTTTATAAGCGCTGGCGCATTTCGCTCAGTTCTTTCTTTTTTACTTAACTTCGTGCATACCCTGTCCTCCTCGCAGTCCCCGGTTTTTTCTTGCGTTATGATAGCACAGGGTCGGTTTCTTGTGCAGACCATTGTTGCAGCTCATCCGCACACGGGGATGAAACCAGATGCATTGCTTCGCAGCGGGAAAACCCCGCTCCTTTCAATGCCGACAAAGCGCGCCGGGAAACCCACTGGTTTCCCGGCGCGTGTTATTTGCAGAAGGAATCTTTTGCATAGATCGGTTCATCCGGCGGCATCTGTCTTGCGCTCAAAGAGCGTTTGCCCCCGTTCCGGAGCCCAGTCGCCGATCTTTGTTGTTTCTTTTGTTCATCCGGTTTGTCATCTGATCGCATGAAACGCCCGCCCGATGCTCCGCAGCGCCATTGGTCCGCTCCGCGTTCCGTCAGGGAGTATATTTATCCGTCTGCCGTCGTTTTTTGGTTCGGCAATCTTCGTGCATTCTCAACTCCGGCCTATTCCCATGAAAACACGCAATAAAGCAGCGCCTTCCCTCCCCGCCCGCAAGATTGATATTGACCTGCGTCCCATGTCACATTAAAATAATAAAGGATCCAATATATACCCCCGCGCCGAAGCAGGCCCCCAAAGCAGGAAAAACCTGTTTGTCGCGGTCCGCCTACGCTTTTTCGCCTTTCCCGCCCCGGAAAACCGCGGTGCGGGATATCTTCCCGAAAGGATGATAAAAAACATGCGTTTCCTTCACATTGCCGATTTGCACCTTGGCAAGCAGCTGAACGATTTGTCCCTGCTTGAGGATCAGGAATTCGTGCTGAACCAGATCGTTTCCATCGCGGAAAACGAGCGCGCGGACGCCGTTCTGATCGCCGGGGACGTTTACCAGCGGTCCTCGCCCCAGGCCGAGGCCATGGCGCTTTTCGACAGCTTTGTTTCCCGCCTGGCGCGGCTGGATAAAAAGGTCTTCGTCATCAGCGGCAATCACGATTCGGCCCTGCGCATCTCCTATTTTTCATCGCTGGTCCGCTCCTCCGGGGTCTATGTTTCGGAGGCCTTCGAGGGCAAAATGCAAAGTGTGACGCTGAAGGACGCGGACGGGGAAATCGTCGTCTGGCTGTTGCCCTTCCTCAGGCCCTCGCGGGTAAAAAAATGGCTGCCGGATGAAAAGATTTCCACCTGCCAGGAGGCGGTGGAAGCCGTCCTGCGTCACACGGAGATCGACACGCGCAAAAGAAACGTGCTGATCTGCCACCAGTTCATCACCGGGTCCGAAACCTCCGATTCCGAGGAGATGACGGTGGGCGGGCTGGACAACATCGACGCGTCGGTGTTCGACGCCTTCGATTATGTGGCCCTTGGGCATATCCACAAGCCCCAGAAGGTTCTGCGGGACACCCTGCGCTACGCCGGGTCGCCCCTTAAGTATTCCTTTTCCGAGGCCCTGCACAAAAAAAGCGCGGTCATCGCGGACCTGCGGGAAAAAGGGGACGTTTCCGTGCGCACCCTTCCCCTGTATCCGCTGCATGACCTGCGCTGCGTCGAGGGGACCGTCGACAGCCTGATGGCCCTCCCCTATTCCGAGGATTACCTGTGGATCACGGTGCACGACGAGGATGTGCCCCCGGACGCCCGGGTGACGCTGTCCGTCAATTTCCCGAATATCATGAAGTTTTCGGTGTCCAATTCCCGCACCAAGTTCGACGTGGACGTGCTGGCAACCCAAAGCATGGAAAACAAAACGATCCTTGAACTGTTCACCGATTTTTACCGTTTTCAGAACAACAACGCGGAGCCAGGCGCGGAGCATCGGAAGGTGCTTGAAAAAGTACTGAGGGAATTGGAGGAAACAACATGAAGCCCATCCGTCTGGAGCTTTCCGCCTTCGGTCCGTACGCAAAGGAAACGGTCATCGATTTCACCGTCCTCGGGGAGGACGGCATCTTCCTGATCGCCGGGGACACCGGCGCGGGCAAAACCTCCATCTTCGATGCCATCAGCTTCGCCCTTTACGGCGAGGCCTCCGGCGGCAAGGAGAGGCGCGGAAGCAAGTCCTTCCGGTCCGATTACGCGCCGCTGAATGCGGACACCTATGTGGAGCTCACCTTCCTCCACAGGGGCGTCACCTGGCGCGTCAGGCGCAATCCCGAATACAAACGGGCCCGGAAAGACGGCGAAAGCGGCACCACGACGCAGAGCGCCGGCGCCTCGCTGACCAATGTGGACGATAACCGGACGATCGAGGGACAGCTGGAAGTAAACAGCAGGATTCAGGAGCTCCTGGGCCTCACCCAGGACCAGTTCACCCGCACGGTGATGATTGCCCAGGGCGATTTTATGAAAATCCTCAACGCCTCCAGCGAGGAACGGAAGGGGCTGTTCCAGAAGCTGTTCAACACCTCCGTCTACGCCGGAATACAGAAAAAGCTGCAGGAGATGAACAGCGCCTGCTCAAAGGAAAAAGAAGACCTGGACCGCCGCGTTTCCATCGCCGCCGGCAAGGTGGAGCCGGAGAGCGATTCCCCGGAGCGGGAAAACATCCTGCTTTACCGCGGCGACCCAAAATACGCCGACCTGCTTTCGGAATGCCTGGAACGCCTGATCGAGGCGGAAAAAAAGACCCGCGCCGACGCGGCGCGGGACAGGGAAGCCGCCGTCCAGGAGGAAAACCGTCTCGTCGCCCTCATCGAGCAGGGCAAGGCGGTTAACGCGGACCTGGACGCCCTGAAGGATACCCTGGACGCCCTTGAAAGCGTCCTGGAAAAACAGGAGGAAACGGACAGCCTCTCGGCGCGGCTTTCCGCGGCCCGGAAGGCCCAGGCCCTGGAGGCCGACTGGGCGCTGAAGAAGGGCAACGAAGCCGACACCCGCGCCCAGCGGGATGCCCTCACCCGGGCGGAGGCAGCCCTCCGGGAGGCCGAGGAGGCGCTGCCGGATGCTGAGGAAGCGAAAAAAGAGGCCGACAGCCGCACGCCCGAGGCCGACGCGCTGCTCCTGGACGTGCGCCGGCTGACCGACTGCATCCCGATTCTCCGCACTCTGGAGGCCGGAGAAAAAAAGCTTAAAAAACAGCAAAAGAAGCTGCTGTCGCTGCTGGACGCCGCCGAAAAGGCGGACGCCGCCTGCAGCCGGGCACGGGAAGGATATTACCTCAGCCAGGCGGGGCTCCTGGCCCGGGATCTGGAGCCCGGCAAACCCTGTCCCGTATGCGGCTCCCCGACGCATCCCTCCCCCGCAAAGCTGACGGAGGAATCCGTCACAAAGGAAGCGCTGGAGCAGGCCGAGGCCGCCCGCAGCCGGGCGGCGGACGAACTGCGCGCCGCGGACGCCGCCCTGGCCGCGGCTAAGGCGGAGGTTGAAGCCGCCGGAGAAAGGCTGAAGGATTCGGGCATCGGGGACGGGGAAACCGAAACGGACCTGAAAAAAAGGATCGATGAAAAAACGGGCCGGGCGGCGGCGATCCGCGAGGCCGTCGGGCAAAGCGACAAAAAGCTGCAAAGCCTGCTCATCGCCGCGGAAAAAAACCGCACGGCGGCGGATCAGGGCCGTCAGCGCCTGGAAAGCCTGACCGCGGCCGGCGAAAGGCTGTCCCGCGCTTTTGAAAAGCGCCTGGCGGAAGCCGGCTTTGAGGACGAACGCGCATGGCAGCTTGCAAGGCTCCCCGAAAAGGAGACGGCGCGGGCGGAGGAGACCCTGCGCGAATACGGGGAACGGAAACGATCCCTGGAGGACCGGGCGGATATGCTGCGGAACAAAACACTGGGAAAGGAACGGACCGATACGCAGGCGCTGGAGGAAACGCGCGTGACCGTGAAGGCCCGGAGGGACGCCGCCGAAAAGGCGGAAGGAGCCCTTGCGAAGAAGCTGGCCATTCACGAGGACGCCCTGAATGAGATCCGGGATGCCCGGCGGCAAAAGAAACGCCGGGAAGTGCGCTGGGCGGTGGTCCGGGACCTGTACAACTGCTGCGCGGGCATCACCGGCGGCAGCGGCCGGGCCAAGCTCACCTTCGAGGCCTATGTGCAGCAGTATTATTTCAAGCAGGTGGTGGCCGCCGCCAACAAGCGGCTGACGGTGCTCACCGACGGCATGTTCACCCTGCGCTGCAAGAAAGAAGCAAAGGACCGGGTGCGCCAGAGCGGCCTGGACCTGGACGTCCTGGACCGGGGCACCGGCCAGTGGCGGGACGTGAGCACCCTGTCCGGCGGCGAAAGCTTCCTGGCCAGCCTGGCGCTGGCCCTGGGGCTTTCGGACGTGGTGCAGGGCCAGAGCGGCGCCGTCCGCATGGACGCCATGTTCATCGACGAGGGCTTTGGCACCCTGGACGACAACGCCCTGCGCAATTCCCTCAGGGTGCTGTCCTCCCTGGCCGACGGAAAGCGCCTGATCGGCATTATATCCCATGTGCACGACCTGGAGGAACGCATCGACCGGCAGATTTACGTCACCAAGGGCCTGAAGGGCTCCCGGATCGAGATCCGCGTCTGACGGCGATAACGGAAGCGTATTGACACCGACGGCGCGGCGGCGTATACTTGCGTCAGTGAAAGGAAGTGTTTTTGCCGTGCGTACGCCCACCTGATTTGGAAGGAACAGCCTGACAGTTCTGTTTGCTGTACCTTCATAATCGGGAAAGGGCCGTATGTCATGCGAAAACGGAATATTTATCTGCTCTGCGCCATCACTTTTCTGCAGGGCATGGTGTTTTATTCGGCCGTCGCCACGCTGTACCGGCAGGCGGCGGGGCTGAGCATATTTGAGATCACCGCCATCGAAGGGGCCTGCGTGGCGCTTTCGATGATTCTTGAAGTGCCCTGGGGCCGGGCGGCGGACCGCATCGGCTACCGGCGCACCATGATTTTCTGCAATCTTCTGTTTCTTGTCACGAAAATCATATTCTGGAAGGCGGAGTCCTTCGCGGCCTTCCTGGCGGAACGCCTGCTGCTGGCCGTGGTTGTCAGCGGGCTTTCGGGCGTGGATTCCGCCATGCTCTACCTGTCGGGCGAAAAAAAAGACGCCCAGCGCAATGAAGGCTTCTGCCGGGCCGCGGGCGAGGCGGGGCTTCTGCTTTCGGGGCTTCTGTACACCGTGTTCCTCAGCGGGCAATTCCGCCTTGCGGCCCTTTGGACGGCGGCCGCCTATGCCCTGGCTGCGGCGCTCACCTTCTCGCTCGCGGAGGTGAGGCCGGAAAGCCCCCGGGGAAAGCGTCCCCGCCTCCTGTCCCTGGCAAAGGCGCATTTCCGCCTGCCCGGCATGGCGGCGCTGGTGGTCTGCTCCGCGGTTTACTGTGAAACGGTCCACTGCGTCACCGTCTATTTCAGCCAGCTGCAGTATCTCCGTTGCGGCATGGGTCCGCGGGCCGTGGGCGCCGCTTTCCTGGCCGTATCCGCCGCGGGGCTTTGCGGGCCCCTTTCCGCCCGGATGACCCGGCGGTGGAAAAAGCGCCCCTTCGGGCAGGCTCTGCTGCTGCTGTCCGCTCTTTGTGTTTCGGGCCTGGCGCTGACGGGGCACGGACCGATTTCGGTGCTTTTCATCGTCCTGCTCTCCGCCCTGTCCGCCCTGTTCGTCCCCCTGGCGTGGACGGCGGAAAACGATCTGGTAACCGCGGACGACCGGGCCACCGTCCTCAGCCTCAACGCCATGGCCGGCGACAGCCTGGCCGTCCTGCTGGACCTGGGCCTGGGGCGGGCGGCGGAGGCTTCCCTTCCCGCCGCCTTCGGACTGTGCGGCATGATGTGCCTCCTGGCCCTCGCGCTTTTCTCCCGGGTTTTCCGCCGCGCCGGGTAATTGTCATTCGGCGCTGAACGCCTCCCGGAAAGCCCGCAGGTTGGGGGCGTTATCATCTTCCGCCTTAATGGCGAAACCCACTTTTTTAAAATACTTTCCGTACCCCCTGTCAAGGAGCAGCTCCCGGAAGACACCGGCCACCAGAACGGGGGGATTGTTGAACACGCCGCAGCCGAAGGCGCCCAACACCAGATAGTCCGCGCTGTTCGCCGCAGCCGTCTCCAGGATGTTCCTGATCCTGCTGGTCATAACCTCCCGCAGCTTGACCTCGCGGATTTTTCTTACCTTAGCCGGGTCGCAATAAGGCGCGGCACAGCTGATCACGTCCACGCAAAAGCGCGAAGTCATATTCACAGGAACCGGGTCGTCGGTCTTGAACACAGTAACCCCCGGTGAATAGATCACGGCGTCGGTGCCCATATCGCCGGTATTTTTCTGATTTGCTTTATAGTAGTTTTTGAGGATATACGGCAGCGTCAGCGCGGCGTAAAGGCTGCTGCTCCTGCAAAGGCATTCCTCCTGCGCCATGACGCCCTGAGTGACGCCGCCACCGGGAGAATAGGCATTGGCAAAATTGAGGACAGCCGTCTTTCCGCACATAGCAAGAGGCGCGGCACAGCGGAAGGTGGTGTTCCTCACGACGAAAACATCCGGGTTCTCGCTTTTGATCTCCGGCGCGACTGCCTCGTATCCCTTAAGATACAAAACCGTCCCGGCCTTCATCTGAAGTGTCCGCTCCGCCAGCTCCCGGTCGTCTTTCAGCTGCCTCAGGGTATCACGAAAGCATTCCGTCAGGACTCTGGTGTCTGTCATTTTTTTTGCCCTCATTCTCTTATTGACCAATGTGTCATGAAACAGAACTTTCACACCTCATTTCTCCGGTCCGCCGCTTTCACGCGCCTGCCTCTGATTGGGAAGGCATCAACACTATCATACACCGGACGGAAATAAGCATCAACCTGTTTCCATGGATATGGTATAATGGCCCCGGAGGAAAAGATTTATGAACGTTTACGAAGGAGCTGCCATGAATAATCTTCCCATCCGCTGGTGTGCCATCGGCGATTCATTTACCTACCTCAACGACCACCTGGACGAGACCGGATACCGCCTGCACAGGGGATATCTGTCAAGGACTCAGGACAAGCTGCCGGAATACCCCCTGGAGCTCATCAATGTCGGCATCAACGGATCCTCCTTCCGGGACTGGATCACCCAGTCCATCCCTGAGGCCGACATCTACACCGTGCTCCTCGGCACCAACGACTGGCACCAGGGCCGTCCCGTGGGAAGCGAAACCGATCTGAAAAAACGGAACGCGGGTACGATCCTCGGATGCCTGGGCATCCTGACGGACCGTATCCGCAGTGTATCCCCCGACGCGCCGGTCATCGGCGCAAACCCGGTGGAGCGGGCGGACTTCGTCTACCTGCTGGATCCGTTCAATAATGCCCGGGGAAGCTACGCGCCTGAAAACGGCGTCCTGCTGAAGGACCTGTCCCGGGACATCCTGTCGGCCTATAAAACCCTTGGCGCGGAGCCGCTCGATCTGTGGAACCTGTCCGGCTTTACCCAGAAGAAACTGGTCCGCTTCAAGCGCGTCCGCAAAAACGGTGTTTACGAAGATCTCCCCTACCCTGATTACATCGGCATCCCATTCGATCCCCGGACAGACGAATATCCCTATCCGCCGGAAGCTGTTTCCCTGACCTACGACGGGCTGCATCCTTCTGATGAAGGAGCCGAGATCCTGGCGGAGCTGTTCGCCGAACGCATCCGCCTGATCCTCGGGCAGAGAAAGGAAAGAAAATGAAAAACAGGATCATCGTTATGGGCGGCAGCTTCAATCCGCCCACCCGCGCGCATCTTTTGCTGATGAAGGCCGCGATGGATGCCGTCGACGCGCGCCTGGGGATATTCGTGCCGACAAACCATGATTATGTGTTCAGGAAGATGAAGCGGCAGGGATGCCCGCAGGATACGCTGAGCGAATCCCTCCGGCTGGCCATGCTGGAAAGCTTCTGCCGGGAAGACAGCCGCATCCGCGTCAGCCGTTTCCAAATCGATCAGACCGGGATCGGCTATGATTATGAGATGCTGGAAGGCATCCGGGCCGAATACCCGGATACGGAAGTGTATTTCGTCATCGGCAGCGACAAAATGTACATTTTGCCACGATGGCACCGGATCGACGAATTGCTGGAAAACTTCAGGATCCTTGCGGCCCGGCGCGGCGAAGACGACCCGGACAGAATCAGGGAGATCCGCCCGTACCTCAACGCGCACTGGGATCGCTTTACCCTGTTTGACGCGCCGGAGGGAATCGGCGATATTTCCTCCGGCGCGTTCCGGGAAAAACTGCGCCGCGGCGACCGGAGCGCCGCCGAACTTGTAACCGGGGAGGTTTGGAAAATGATGAACGAAAACGGAAAAATACCGTGGAACAGCATCACGGATTTCCATGAGGAACAGTACAGCTTCCTGAGCAATTTTTATGAAGCCCGCGTCGAGTACGGCGGCCTTGCCTTCGGCAGCAATGAAGCCGCTTTCCAGGCGCAGAAATGCATGACGGAGGAGGAAAAAATCCCGTTCACCGAATACGGCCCCGGCAAAAGCAAAAGCGCCGGACGCCGGGTCCCGCTGCGGCCGGACTGGGAGGAAGTAAAGACCAGCATCATGGAAGAAATCGTCCGCGCCAAATTCACCCGGCACCCGGAGCTTAAGGAAAAGCTGCTGGCCACGGGTGACAAGGTGCTTGTGGAGGGCAACCGCTGGGGCGATACCTGCTGGGGCGTGGATATGCGCACCGGTCAGGGAGAAAACCGCCTCGGGAAGATCCTGATGAAGGTCCGTGAGGAACTGAAGCGGGACGGCGAAAACTGACCGCCGGGCCGCCCAAATCATGCCGGGCGGCAAAGGCGTATCGCCGAATCGCAAAGGACAGACACACAAAATCCCCCTTCTCCCCGGAAACCTCCGGGAAAAGGGGGATTTTGTTTTATTATCGAGGGGACCTATGGTGCCGTTTCATTCCCGCCCGCCAGGGAGGCGCGGTATTCGACCGGCGTTTTTCCGGTAACGCGCTTAAAGGATTTTGAAAAGTGCGCCACGTCGTGATACCCCACCGCCAGGGCCACGTCCACCACCCGCATGGAAGGATCGGCCAGCAGAAGCCTGGCGCGCTCTGCGCGCATGCTTCCGATCAGCTCGAAAAAGCTCTGGCGGGTGTGGCGGTTGATCAGCTTGCTCAGGTGCCACTGGCTCACATACACCTTGTCAGCCACGTCGCTGAGGGTCATATGGTCGGCGCAGTGCTCCCGCATATAGGAAAGGGCCCGCTGCACGATGAAGCTTCCGGCCTCGGCGGTCTCGGCGGTTTCGTTCCCGTCATCCTCCGCCGACGGACGTTCTCCCAGGCGCCGCGTCATCACCCTTACCGCCTCCACCAGCTCGTCCATATCGCTGGGCTTAAGCAGATAGCGGCACACCCCCAGGTTCAGCGCCTGCCGGGCGTATTCAAAATCGCGGTACGCCGTCAGCACGCTCATCTGCATCCGGGGATATTCGCTGCGCAGGGCGGCCAGCATCGTCAGGCCGTCCATGTTGGGCATCCGGATGTCGGTCAACACGATGTCGGGCTTAAGGCGGCGGATCAGTTCCAGCCCCCCGGCGCCGTCGTACGCGGTGCCGACGACCTCGCAGCCCAGCTCCGCCCAATTGATCACGGTCTTCAGGCCCCTGACGATCAGGTGCTCGTCATCCACAAGGACCACGCTGTACATCTTCTCCCTCCTCCGGCCCGTCCGCCTTTTCCCGATCACAGAGTCCTGCCGGATAAAAGCGGACCTTTATGATGTCTGAACGCTGTCGAAGGCATGAAAAGCCTTTTTCACTCCCCGAAGGGATGCAGCGCCATGACCTTCTCCCAGCATTCCTCCGGCGTCATCCTGCCCGCGGCCACGGCCGGGATGCATTCCAGCAGCCATACCTCCCGGGCGTCCCGGTTCATGGCGTCCTGCAGCGGCCCGATCAGCCCCCTGCCCGCCGTCATTTCCTCCGCCGATTCAATCAGCTTCCCGTTCAGCCCCGAATAGCCCAGCCTGCGGAGGCTGTCCTCCCGGGTAAGCATCCCCAGCAGACGCACCGCCGCATCCCGCCGGTCGCTTCGCCAGGCCCGGCGGGTCAGGTAAAACCCCATCGAAACGCCGCCGATGCAGTTTTCGGCCATCCCGTTTCCGCTGTGCTTGGGAACGGGCAGCACCACGGTGGTCTGCATGCTTTCCTTCGGCAGGGAGGACAAAAGCCAGCTGCCGTCGATCTGCATGGCGGCCTTTTTGTCCCTGAACAGCGCCGTCGAGGCGCTCTCGTCGGTGGCAAAGGCGTTGTCCGCAAAGGCGCCCATTTCCGCCAGCTCGCGGATCAGGGCCATGGCCTCGTACCAGGACGCGGGCACCTCCTCCAGCGCTTTGGGACGGGCCCGAAGCTCCTCGGGCGATGCGCAGGACAAAAGAGCGAACTCCGCCAGGTAATGCGGGATATCCGAAAGTGAAACGGCAATGGGAACGACGCCCTTTTCCCTGAAGACCCGGATGCAGGCGCAGAAGCTTTCCCAGTCGGCGGGCAGTTCAACGCCGCAGGCCTCGAACACGTCCGTGTTCACAAACAGGCCCTCCCAGAAGGATCTCACCGGCACGGCGTAGACCTTGCCGTCGCTTTCCCGGAGCGCGTCGTTTTCCGGCAGATTCATGCCGGGATACGCTTCGTTGATCTCCCCCACGGGCACCACCCTGGAAAGGATCGGGGCGGAATCGGCCCCGGCGGCAAAGAAAAACAGGATGTCCGGCTCGCTGCCGGCGGCGAAATCCTGAAGGACGCCGGTCTTCCACGCCTCGTCGCTGACCGCGGATGTGTCCAGAACGGTATTCCCCGTCTCGGCTTCATAAGCCTTCAGGATGTCCACATAGGCCTCCGCGGCGGCGTCCGCCCCGGCAAAGGATGAAACGGTACGCAGCGTAACCCCGTCCCCGAGGGCGGATGAGACCCCCATCAGCACAAGGGCCGCTGTCAGGCATATCCATCGGCGCATGGCTTTATGCACTCCCCTGATGAAAATCGGTTATTTGAAAAAACGTAACTGTTCAGTCGTGTGTGAAGGAGAACAAACGTATGGCAGCAGCGGGGAGGTATCGGAGGGATCTCCCTCCGATTATGATCCGTTTCAGCGGC
>CADANQ010000087.1 GCA_902789365.1 uncultured Eubacteriales bacterium | reverse complement strand
TCCGGATTCCTCCGGATGTCTGATCCTGTATCGTTTTCAAGATCCCCGCGCGCCCTTCCGCTCACCATGGGGCTTTTGAAGCGCGCTTGAATATAATACCGCAGATCCGAAGGTTTGTCAACAGTTATTTTATTTTTTTTGATTCTTTTTCGCGTCTTTTCAGCCCGGAACATAAAAAGGCGGCTCCTTATGCGGAGCCGCCGAAATGAAAAGTAAAATCATTTCCCGATATTGTCGACAAAGGGGATATTCAGGCTTCCGGAGGGCACAAAACCGCGCACGGTTTTCCCGCTGACGGTCGCCTCGATATAATCCCAGCACTGGCCGTTCTGATTGATGAAGGTCGTCAGGAAGGTGACATTGGTCCCGGCCTGCAATTTTCCGATGACGTTGTACGCCTTGAGGGGATCGTCGGTCACATTACATGACGAAAGCACCTGCGCCGGGGTATAATCAAACCGAAGATACGTGTTGACCGTATATTTTCCTTCCAGACCGCGGATATAGCCCACGCGGATCCCGCCGGCGTTGACACCGCCTGTCAGTTCGTAATAGATCAGCATCCAGCCGTTTTCATATCCCGCGCAGTAAATCGCGCCGTTGGTGCTTACCTCCGCCTTCCCGTTATTGCCGCGCCAGGACGACGTGCTGGGCGCCGAATAGACCGGCAGCAGCTGCTTGGCCCCGGAAAAGCTGAGATAGCTGAAGCCGGACAGGCTGTAGCGCGATACCGCGGGAGTATAGTTGTTGATGCATTCCTTCCCCGGCAGGTGGCTCTTTTCCCCGCTGGCGTCCTTGGCGGCGATCACATTTTTGATCAGGTAGTAGTTTTTCCACTCCAGGTCGCTCACCTTCGGCAGGCAGTACTTGTCGTTGTCGGGATTTGCGTTGGGATGATACCAGGGCTGCTGCCTGAACCACTGATCGTACTGGCCGCCGGGATTAAAGACATACCCGTGCCGGGCAAAGATCTCGTTGAAGACATAGCTGAGGCTGTGGCGGTCCCATGCGTCCAGTTCGGCCCAGGTAAGCAGCCGGGTATTGCTGTCCGGGATCAGGTACTGCCTGTCCGCCCGGGCCGTGAACGGGGGCGTCAGACAGACCAGAACGAGCAGCAGACACAGAAGGTTTTTCGGTTTCATGTTTTTCTTTTCCTCCTTTATATTATATTATTGTTTCGGCGTAATCCGCGTTTTCCGGCATTGCCGAAAAAACGACGGGATTCCCTCCCCGCTCAGCTTTCTTCGGCGGCCTCCGGGAGAGTTTCTTTCCCGGAAGGCATATTTCCGGGCAGAGACTCGCTTTTTTCGGTTTTCCAGAGGATCAGCGCGAGCAGGGCAACCACCAGCAGCGGATTATTGATCAGGTAGTAGATCAGGTCCGGCACCCTGAACATCCTGTCTGATAAGGTTGCAATCATGCGGGGCATAACCTGCAGACCGGCGAGCACGATCTGAAAGATACGCAGCCAGACGGGGACCGTTTCCCCTGTCATGCGGATTACGCACGCAAAGCCGATCGCCGCCCATAACACGATTTGCAGACAATTGCTGGCAGAAATGGCCGAGTCATACAGGGATGAAAAACTCACTCCCCCCCTAAAAATCGAAATCAGGCTCAATACCGCCATCACGGCCGACCCAATCACAGGCAGAACAGTCCGTCTGTTTCGGCGCGTCAGCACCAGGGCAAAGAGGACATAACATCCGCATTCAAAAAGCGAACGGAAAACAACGAACGCGTTCCCCCCGTATGACAAATATCGCAGGTTGTTGATAAAAGTGAACAAACTGTTTAAAGCTCTCCACCCGAAAAGCATGGATCCTATGACGCTGAGCGCGGAGGACGCATTGTATCCGGACGCGGCAGACGCCCCGTTTTCCTCACGGAAGCAATCCGAATGGGTTCTCAGGAAGCCGCGGTAGCAGATGTTTACAAGAAGGTACCGACCCGCGCTCAGATAGAGCAGCAGCCCGATGAGCGACAGATAATCATAAAGCTCGTAATACCTGTAACTTATCAGATCCCGTCTGAACTGCAGCACGGTCATTAAAACCAGGAGCAGGGCCGCAAAAGTGATGCAAAGGGCCGAAAGATGTCCTTCCCTGCCGGACGAGTCGCTGATCTCTCCGGAAGAAACTTCCCGATAAACATAATATCCCATGATCCGTTCGATATTCTTATAGTAGAAAACGATCGGAAGGATCAACAGCGCCGTCAAGCCGACCCCGAGCAGGACGCCGAAGAAAGAAGCGGACGAAGCGTACCTTGAAGACAATGCCGAGATTATTGACGTGAACCCGCTCAAGCCCAGCATGACCCACATCAGGACGCGGCGATTGCGGAGCGCGGTTTCAGTCTCGGCCGCGCCGGCGCAGTCACCCCTGAGAATCTTGTTCGTCCCCTTGAATACATTTACGGACAGAACCGCGGAAAAAACGGATATCGCACCGGAAAAAATGTAGGTCCAGGCGCCGCGGAACAGCAGAATGACAGAGCCGATGACCGCAAAGCAGCAAATGATAACGCTGCTAACGGCTTCCACACCGAGATACACCCTGAGAGCTCTCGGCGGTCCGCCCTGCAGATAAGGCAAATTGCTTCCGATTTTTCCGTTTTTCATTTCTTTTACCCCCTCCGGATTGGTCTTTGATGCAATAAGTATATCAGAAAAAAGGCCGGAACTCTACAGAAAATAGTCTTTTCCGCCGGTAAAAAAAGAAATTCGGTCAAAAAGTGTAAAAAGAAGAAAGACGCATAAATAAATCCGGGCGTTGCGAACAGAGCGCGGTCGTGCTATACTGATTTCCTGTCCGGCAGCCATTGCCGCGGCAGATATATAACGGACGCTGCCGCCGGGATATTCCGCGGCACAGGATGAAAACCTGAAAGGGAGGGACCCTTTTGAAACGCATCGTACTCACAGGGGGCGGGACCGCCGGCCATGTCACGCCGCACCTGGCCATCATTCCCCGTTTGAAGGAAGCCGGCTATGACATCCATTATGTAGGCACGCCCAACGGCATCGAACGGACCATGATGGAAAAAACGGACGGGGTCACCTATCATTGCGTTGAAAGCGGAAAGCTTCGCCGCTACCTGGATTTCAAAAACGTGACAGATTTTTTTAAGGTCATCCGCGGCATACGGCAGGCAACCGTGCTGATGCGCGAGCTGAAGCCCGACGTGCTTTTCAGCAAGGGCGGGTTCGTATCCGTTCCCGTCGTCCGTGGAGCCGCCAAATGCGGCGTCCCCATCCTCTGCCACGAAAGCGACCTGACACCGGGCCTTGCCAACAAGCTGAGCACGCGATACGCGCGCAAGGTCGCCTGCACCTTCCCGGAATGCGCCAAAGCCATGGGTGAAAAAGGCGTTTATACCGGAACCCCTCTCAGGCGCGAATTGTTCCTGGGCCGCCGGGAGGAGGGGCTTCGCCTCAGCGGTCTTTCGGGCGACAGACCCATCCTGATGATGACCGGAGGCTCCCTCGGCGCCCAGGCCGTCAACAAGGCGCTGCGGGAAGCGCTCCCCCGCCTGACGAAGGATTTCGACGTCATCCACCTGACGGGCAAGGGCAACCTGGACGAATCTCTCCGGGGAACACCGGGGTATGTGCAGTTCGACTTTGTCACCGATGAGATGCCCCACCTTCTGCAGTGCGCCGATATCGTCCTCAGCCGTGCCGGCGCCAACACCCTGTGCGAATTGCAGGCGCTGAAAAAGCCGATGCTCCTTGTCCCCTACCCCTCCTCCGCCAGCCGGGGGGACCAGATTCTCAACGCGGAAAGCTTCCGTTCCCGCGGGCTTGCCCATGTGCTCAGCCAGGCGGACATGACCGGAGACACCCTTGCGGACGCGGTCATGGCTCTGTGGAACGACAGGGAAAACCTCCGTTCCGCGCTGGAAAAAGCGCCGGCCGCCGACGGGACCGACGCCATACTGAAGCTGATCGAAGAGATCCGGAAATAACGCTTTACAAAAACCGTTTCCGGGTTGTATAATGCCATTTGACGTGGATGGAGACGGGCAGCGGCGCCCCTTCAAGCGACCCGGCGGCGGTGGAAGGCCGGGAGGAAGGCCGAATGCCGGATCACTCCGGAGTCTCCGCCCGAAGGGGCGGCGCAGGACGGCGATAAAGTCTCAAGAGCGGGCCCGGATGCCGGGCCAACTCGGGTGGCACCGCGGAACCAGTCCGCCCCGGGATTTCCCGGGGCGGATTTATTCATTCTTTAGGAGGGAATTATGTACCGGAAAGTATCCACCGAGCTCAACTTTGCCCAGCGCGAAAAAGAGGTTCTGGCCTTCTGGAAGGAGAAGGGCATTGTTGAAAAGAACGCCCATCTCCGGGACGGGGCCGGGGAATCCTTCACCTTTTTCGACGGTCCTCCCACCGCCAACGGACGTCCCCATATCGGCCACGTCGAAACCCGCGCCATCAAGGACCTGATCCCGCGCTACCAGACCATGAAGGGCAAAAGCGTCCTTCGCAAGGCCGGATGGGATACCCACGGCCTGCCGGTGGAACTGGAAGTGGAAAAGAAGCTGGGCCTGGACGGCAAGCCCCAGATCGAAAAATACGGCATCGAGCCCTTCATCCAGGAGTGCAAGAAGAGCGTCTGGAAGTACCTCCACGAATGGGAGGACATGAGCGAACGCGTCGGCTACTGGATGGACATGAAAAATCCCTATGTCACCTATCATGACGATTACATCGAATCCGAATGGTGGAGCCTGAAGGAAATCTGGAAAAAGGGCCTTTTGTATGAAGGCCACAAGGTGGTTCCCTACTGCCCCCGCTGCGGCACCGCTCTTTCCAGTCACGAAGTAGCCCAGGGCTACAAGGCCGTAAAGGAATATTCCGCGTTTGTGCGCTTCAAAGTCCTCGGCGAGGAAAACACCTATATCGTCGCCTGGACAACCACCCCCTGGACTCTGCCCAGCAACATGGCGCTGTGCGTAAACGAAAAATATGACTACGCATATTTCACCTTCCGCGGCGATACCATGATCATGGCAAGGGACCTGATCGAAAGCGTCTTTACCGATGAGAAGGACCGCGCTGAGATCACCGTCACCAAAGTCGTCAAGGGCAGCGAGCTCAAGGGGATGCGCTACGAGCCCCTTTATCCCTATATCGACGTGGACAGGGAAAAAGCCTGGTACGTCATCACGGACGATTACGTCACCCTGACCGACGGCACCGGCGTGGTCCACCAGGCCCCCGCCTTCGGCGAGGACGACAACCGCATCTGCCGCAAGAACGGCATCCCCCTGGTGCTGCTGGTGGACGCCCAGGGCCGCTTCATGGCTCCCACCCCCTGGGAAGGCCGCTTTGTCAAGGACTGCGACGACGATATCATGAAGGAGCTCCGCGGCCGGGGACTGCTGCTCAAAAAAATGCTTTTTGAGCACGAATACCCCTACTGCTGGCGCTGCCACACACCGCTTTTGTACTACGCCCGTCCCACCTGGTTCATCAAGATGACCAAGGTCAGGGACAGCCTGGTACAGAACAACCGCTCCGTCAACTGGTATCCGGACAACATCAAGGAAGGCCGGATGGGCAACTTCGTCGAAAACGTGGTGGACTGGGGCCTGAGCCGCGAGCGTTACTGGGGCACCCCGCTGCCGGTCTGGCGCTGCGAAAAGGGCCACATCCACGTAATCGGATCCCGGCAGGAGCTCCGGGACATGGCGGTGGGTGAATACGACCTGCCGGAACTGCATCGCCCCTATATCGACAGCGTGGTTATCCGCTGTCCGGAGTGCGGCGGCGACATGCACCGGGTGAAGGAGGTTATCGATTGCTGGTACGATTCCGGCGCCATGCCCTTCGCCCAGTGGCATTATCCCTTTGAGAACAAGGAAGAATTCGAAAAACGCTTCCCCGCGGACTTCATCTCCGAAGCCATCGACCAGACCCGCGGATGGTTCTATACCCTGCTGGCCGAATCCACCCTTTTGTTCGGCAAGTCTCCCTTCGAAAGCTGCGTCGTCATGGGCCACGTGCAGGACAAGGACGGACACAAGATGTCCAAACACCTGGGCAACGTGGTGGATCCGTGGGAGGTGCTGGACAAGCACGGCGCCGACGCCGTCCGCTGGTATTTCTACTCCGCCTCCGCCCCCTGGCTGCCCAGCCGCTTCTATGACGAAGCCGTCAGCGAAGCCGCCGGCAAGTTCATGGGCACCCTGTGGAACACCTACGCTTTCTTTATCCTGTACGCGGACATCGACGGCTTCGATCCCAAGGCGCATCCCCTCGCCAAGGCTTCGCTGACCCTGATGGACCGCTGGATCCTCAGCCGCCTGCACTCCACCATCCGTACCGTGGACGAGAGCCTGACCGCCTACGCGATCCCCGAAGCCGCCAAGGCTCTGACCTCCTTTGTGGACGACCTGAGCAACTGGTATGTGCGCCGCGGCCGCGAACGTTTCTGGGGCAAGGGCATGGTCGGGGACAAGGAAGCCGCCTTCGCCACCCTTTACAACGTGCTGGAAACCCTGTGCGGCCTGATCGCGCCCTTCGTGCCCTTCATGGCTGAGAGCATCTACCAGAACCTGGTCCGCTCCGTGCAGCCCGACAAGCCGGAATCCGTACACCTGACCGACTTCCCCGCCTGGGACGAAAGCCTCATCGATCCGGAAATGGAGCGCCAGATGGAAGCCCTTATCGAGGCCGTCCAGCTGGGCCGCGCCTGCCGGAACCTGGCCAACCTGAAGGTCCGCCAGCCGCTGCGCGCCATGTATCTGAAAGGCGCCTCCTTCGGCGAGGAATACGCCGCCCTGGCCGAGGACGAACTGAACGTCAAGAAGGTGGAATTCGTCCGCGACGCTTCCGCCCTGACCGACTATAAGCTCAAGCCCCAGATGAAGACACTCGGCCCCAAGTTCGGAAAACTGCTGGGCAAGATCCGCGAAGCGCTGCTTCACCAGAACGGAAGCGAGGTTGTGGCCGCCTTCGAACGGGGTGAAAAACTGGCGCTGGACCTGGACGGCACCCGGGTGGAGCTGGAGCGCGGCGACGTGCTCACCGAGCCCATTCAGAAGGAAGGCCTGGCCACTCAGAGCGCCGGCGAAATGACCGTGGCCCTGGACACTGCCCTGACCGACGACCTGGTCCGCGAAGGCTTTGCCCGTGAGGTGGTCAGCAAGCTGCAGACCATGCGCAAGGAAACCGGCCTGGACGTGACCGACCGCATCGCCGTCGCCTATGCCTGCTCGGATAATCTCGCCGAAGCCCTGGACGCTTTCAGCGGCATGATTTCTTCCAGCGTGCTGGCCGTCCGCTTCGACCGTCTCGACGCCTGTGAAGGCAGGGAATGGGACATCAACGGCGAAAAGGCCGTCTTTGCCATCGAAAAAGCCGAATAATCCCACGGGAAAAGGGATTCCCTGACAGCCTCGGCGTCCCTTTTCCTCCAGCCTCCGCCGCGGGTCCTCCCGCGGCGGAGTTTTATGATCCGGACGGCGGCGATCATATCATCCGGACGCTCCGGAAGTCAGGAAAAATCCCCCGCGCATTCATTTCCGCCGGCGCGCAAAAAACCGGCATCCCTTTTGCGGGATGCCGGCATTCCCTGCGCTTTCCCCGTTCGGGAAGCGGTCGGGATGATTATTCTTCCTCGTCGTCCTCGACGTGGGCGTTTTCGATGATCTTCTTGGCAACGTCGGAGGGGACTTCCTCGTAGCGTTCGAACCTCATGGTGAAGCTGCCCCTGGCCTGGGTCATGGAGCGGAGGTCCGTGGCGTACTTGAACATTTCAGCCTGGGGGGCCTCGGCGGTAACGCGCTGGAGACCGTTCACCTGGTCCATACCCATGATGCGGCCGCGGCGCTTGTTCATGTCGCCCATGATGTCGCCCATGTACTCGTCGGGCACGAACACTTCCACATGCATGATGGGCTCAAGCAGCACGGGGCTGGCGTCGGCGCAGCCCTTCTTGTAGGCGATGCGGGCGGCCGTCTTGAAGGCCATTTCGGAGGAGTCCACCGGATGGGAGCTGCCGTCATACAGCTTGGCGTGCAGGCCCACCATCGGATAACCGGCCAGGACGCCCTTGACGATGTTTTCCCTCAGGCCCTTTTCAACGGAAGGAATGAAGTTGCGGGGAACCGCGCCGCCGACGACCGCGTCTTCAAATTCGAACTGGACGTTGGTGTCGCCGATGGGCGAGAACTCGATCCACACGTCGCCGAACTGGCCGTGACCGCCGGACTGCTTCTTGTGGCGGCCCTGGCAGGAGACCGTCTTGCGGATGGTTTCACGGTAGGGGATCTTGGGATCGGACAGGTTGGCCTGCGCGCCGAACTTGGTGGCCAGCTTGCTCTTGATGACATCCAGATGCAGTTCGCCCTGACCGGAAACCAGGGTCTCGGTGGTCTCGGCGTTCTTCTCCACCTTGATGGAAGGATCTTCTTCCTGCAGACGGCTCAGGCCGGAGAAGACCTTGTCTTCCTCGCCCTGCTTGGCGGCGTAGATGGCCTTGGAAATGCAGGCTTCGGGATAGGCGATGGGGGCGAACTTGATCACATGGCCGCTTTCGCACAGTGTGTCGCCGGAGGAGGTGAACTGCAGCTTGCTCAGGGCGCCCAGGTCGCCGGCAAACAGGGTGCCGGCAGCGACCTGCTTTTTGCCGCGCATGACGAAGATGCCGCCGGCCTTCTCGGCTTTTTCGGCGTTGGCGTTATACAGCGCGGTGGCGGCGGTCAGCTTGCCGGAGCATACGCGCACCAGGGACAGCTTGCCAACGAAGGGGTCGGCCACGGTCTTGAACACAAAGGCGCTGAAGGGCTCGGCGGAATCGCACTTGATCTCCTCGCCGTTTTCGGCCTTCATGACCGCGCCTTCGGGAGAAGGCAGATACTTGACCAGGGTGTCCAGGAGCTTGGCGATGCCCACGCCGGTGGCGGCGGAAACCGCGGCCACGGGAACGATGGTGCCGTTGCTCATGCCGGCCCTGAAGCCCTGCAGGATTTCCTCGTGGGTCAGTTCGCCCTCTTCCAGGTACTTGAGCATCAGTTCGTCGTCCGCAGAAGCGGCGGCTTCGGTCAGTTCCTCAAGGGCGGTATTGATATCGGCGGACATATTGGCGGGCACGGGAACTTCCTTCAGTCCCTTGCCGGTGCCTTCATAGGCCTTGTTCTCCAGGACGTTCACCACGCCCTTGAAGGACGCGCCGGCGCCGATGGGCAGGAGCAGGGGGGCGACGGAGGTGCCGAATTTGCCGCGAAGCTGCTCGACCACTTTTTCGAAGTTCGCGTTTTCGGTGTCCATGCGGTTCACAATGAACATGCGGGCCACGTTGTTGGCCTTGGCGGCGTCCCAGGCTTTTTCGGCCCCGACGGTCAGGCCGGAAACGGCGCCGACGACGATGCAGGCCGTTTTGACCACGCGCATGGCGCCGATCATTTCGCCGATGAAATCGAAGTATCCGGGAACGTCCACCACGTTGATTTTGGTCTTGTTCCATTCGACGGGCGCGAGCGCGGTGCCGATGGATATCTTGCGTTTGATTTCTTCGGGGTCGTAGTCGGAGACGGTATTGCCGTCGTCCACACGGCCCTGGCGGTCAATGTGTCCGGCAGCGAAGAGCATCGCCTCTGTCAGAGTGGTCTTGCCCTCGCTGCCATGCCCGACCAACGCGATATTCCTGATGGATGTGGTTTGATAGTCTGCCATAATTCAGCCCCCTTGCGGCAAAAAATAAGTTGCTGACCCATTCGGTTTCACGGATGCGGCGAATGGCGCAAATACAACATAATCGAAATTATTCTATCAGATTCAACTTTGAATGGCAAGCATTATTTTTGTCTTGCCATACCCTTCATTATTTGATAGAATAATTCCACTATGTGTATATTCCGCCGCCCGGCTTCGCCGGGCCGCTTTGACGAAGTCCGAACCGACAGGAGCGGAGGAACCCCGATGGACCAGCCCAACAAAAGCGCAGACGAAAGCGCTCTTTTCCTTCCCGAATATTACCGCGACCTGACCGTCCTGCACCTCATCGGCCGGGGCCGCGCCAGCAAGGTGTACCTTGTGGAGAACCCGGCCGGGAAAAAGGCCGCGCTGAAGGTCACGATGTGCGACACGCCCCGTATGACCAACAGCGCCATTCGCGAATATGCCTTTCTTCAGCGCCTGTCCGGTTCTTCCCGGGTGCTTGAGGGCTACGATTTTCGCCTGGAATCCTCGCCCCGCGGCATCATGACCGCCTGGCTCCTTGAGGAAAGCGCCCAGGTGCTTTCGGCCGACGACCCCGCGCTGACCGCCCGGGACCGGCTGGCCGTCGGCGTTTCGGTATGCGAGGCGATGATCGACTGCCGCCGCAAGGGAATCGCCCACCTTGATATCAAGCAGAGCAATATCTTCCACGGCCTGGACGGCGTGTGGAAGGTGGGCGATTTCAGTCATTCCGCCCGTTCGAACCATCTCGAAAGGCTGCATACCGCCGTGGGCTCCCCCGGTTATATGGCCCCCGAGGTCTACGCCGAGCACCGGTTTTCCCAGCGGAGCGAAATCTATTCGACCGGCGTTTTGCTCTACCGGCTCTTTGCGGGTTCCATGCCCTTCAAATGCGACGCGGCCCGTCCCTGCCGCGCCGAGGATGAATGCGCGGACCGGGCCGGCCTGAGCGAGCCTTTGTGGCGGATATTGGAAAAGGCCACCGCGTACCGCCCCGAGGACCGCTATCCTTCTTTCGAAGCCCTCCGAGGCGACCTGCGGGCCCTGCACACCCGCGACCTTCCCAGCGCCGGCGAAATCCGCTCCTTCACCCGGCAAATATCCGGGGATCCCCTCTCCCCGGGGAACGGCGGCACCCTGCCCCGTTCCATGGGCCACACCTTTTCCTTTGAAAACCGGGCCGACAGCCCATACTGGTACGCCGAGGAAACCTGGTCCACCGAGGGCGCGGCCTTTGACTGACACCCGGTGCGGCCTGTTTTTTAGCATAGCCTTCCAGCCTCCGGAATCAGAAAACGCTGTATTTCGGACACATCCCGCGTCATTTGAGACGAAAATGCGCGGTTTTTGCTCTTTAAAGCGTTGTATCCCTTTCCATCGGTGATATAATAATTCCGCGGACGGGAAAGCCTGTTCTTTTCGTCCCGGGCAAAACATACACGCCATCAGCCGAAAATAAAAAACAGAAAGAAGGGAATTGAAATGAGTCAGACCAACCGTAAATACACCCTCACTTTTGTATCCGAAATGACCGGGGGCAACCGCATCGCCACCCTGATTCTGCTCGCGGGCCTCGGCGTCTTCATGCTTATCTGGCCGAATGCAACCCTGAACGTTGCGATCCGCATTGTCGGCGCCGTACTCATGTTCCTCGGCGCGTGGTACATCTTTTCCTGGTACCGCGGAGGACGTCTCGGGGACAGGGAGCCGGTATTCATCGGCGCGGTGCTCGCCGCGATCGGTCTTTTCCTTCTTGTGAGCCCCGGGTTTATCGTCACCGCGGTGAACGTCGTCGCCGGCATTCTTCTGATCATCTACGGCTACACCACCCTGAGCGCCGCCCTTAGCTGGAGGGAGGGCAGCTCCGGCCGCTGGATCATCTCCGCCGCCATCGCCGCCGCCACCCTGATCTTCGGGATTGTCTGCCTGTTCACCCACAATTTCTCCAACACCTTCGTACGCATCGCCGGCATCGCTCTGATCATCAACGCCGCGTCCCAGTTCCTTGCCACAGGGAGAAACAGAGTCTGATCGTTTTTCCTCAGGCCGCCGCGGAAGCGCTCCGCGGCGGTCTTTTTGCGCGCCGCGCACCATTGGATTCGCGCACCGGAGATGTGCGGGACGTTTTTTGCCCGGCAAGGGAGAAAATCGCCCGCTTCAGCCTCATTCCCCCTTGTCAAAGCACGCTTTTCCGTATATAATACCCGTGAGGAGGGTCATTATCCCTTCGGACACATTCCATGACATGATTTTGAAGGAGGTCTTTCCCATGGCTGTAAAGGTTGCTATCAACGGTTTTGGCCGCATCGGCCGTCTTGCCTTCCGTCAGATGTTCAATGCCCCCGGTTATGAAATCGTGGCCATCAACGATCTGACCAGCCCCGCGATGCTCGCTCACCTGCTCAAGTATGACACCGCCCAGAAGGGCTACTGCGGCGTGATCGGCGAAAACAAGCACACCGTAGAGAGCAAGGAGCCCGTGTTCGAGGAAGACGGCAAAACCGTAAAGGTTCCCGGCTCCATCACCGTCGACGGCAAGGAAATCACCATCTACGCCGAGCCCAAGGCCGCCAACCTGCCCTGGAAAGCCCTGGATGTTGACGTGGTGCTGGAGTGCACCGGCTTCTACACCAGCAAGGCCAAATCCCAGGCGCACATTGACGCCGGCGCCAAGAAGGTCGTTATTTCCGCTCCCGCGGGCAACGACCTGCCCACCATCGTTTACAACGTGAACAACAACGTGCTGAAGCCCGAAGACACCATCATCTCCGCCGCTTCCTGCACCACCAACTGCCTGGCCCCCATGACCAAGGCCCTCAACGACAACTTCCCCATCGTCAGCGGCATCATGACCACCGTGCACGCCTACACCGGTGACCAGATGATCCTGGACGGCCCCCATCGCAAGGGCGATCTGCAGCGTGCCCGCGCCGGCGCCGCCAACATCGTTCCCAACTCCACCGGCGCCGCCAAGGCCATCGGCCTGGTCATCCCCGAGCTCAACGGCAAGCTGATCGGCTCCGCTCAGCGCGTGCCCGTGCCCACCGGCTCCACCACCATCCTGGTC
>CADANQ010000086.1 GCA_902789365.1 uncultured Eubacteriales bacterium | reverse complement strand
CATGAAGCTTAAACGGATCATAATCGGAGGGAGATCCCTCCGATACCTCCCCGCTGCTGCCATACGTTTGTTCTCCTTCACACACGACTGAACAGTTACTGCGTTTTTTTATCGTTTCCGCGTCTTCCCCATCGCGGCCGGGGCGCGGGAGACGCCTCCGCAGGATAGAACGCGGCGCGGTTTTTCTCCGTCCGCCGCCCCGTCCCGGGACGTCCCGGCCTCCTTTTCCCCCGCAAAGCGAATCGCTTTACCCCAAAGTGACATCCAGAATCATCATGGTCACAAAGCCGAGAGAGAAAGCGACGGTGCCGATGTTGGAATGCTTTCCTTCCGACATTTCCGGGATCAGCTCCTCCACCACCACGTACATCATCGCCCCGGCGGCAAAGGAAAGAAAATAGGGCATCACCGGCGCGACCAGCCCGGCGGCCGCGATGGTGACCAGGGCGGCCACGGGCTCAACCGCTCCGGAGAGCACGCCCATCCAGAAGGTCTTTTGCTTCGGCATCCCCTCGGCCAAAAGCGGCATGGAAACGATGGCCCCCTCCGGAAAATTCTGAATGGCAATCCCCAGGGCCAACGCCAGCGCGCCGGCGGCGCTGATGCCGGTATCCCCGGCGAGAAAACCGGCATACACCACGCCCACCGCCATGCCCTCCGGAATATTGTGCAGGGTCACGGCCAGGATCAGCTTGGTGGTGCGCTTAAAGCCGCTTCGCGGGCCTTCGTTTTTCTTATCCATGTGCATGTGCGGGGTGATCATATCCAGAAGCAGCAGGAAGCCCACGCCGACCAGAAAGCCGACGGAAGCAGGCAGAAAAGCCAGCGTGCCCATGTCCCCGCTGCTTTCCAGCGCGGGCTGCAAAAGGCTCCAGAAGGACGCGGCCACCATCACGCCCGCCGCGAATCCCGTCAGCGCCTTCTGCAGCGCGGGAGAAATGCGGCGCTTCAGAAAGAACACCATCGCCGCGCCGAGACCGGTGCCCAGAAAGGGAATCAGGATGCCTTTGAGGACTTGCGTATTCATAAGACGTTCTTCACTTTCTTCCGGTCAGCAGCGCGGAGCCGCTCAGCGCCATCCAGGCGGCTTCGGACTTCTTCATGAATTTGCCGTCCGTCGTATCGATCATTTCCACCCGGCTGTAGCCCATATCTTTGAGCTTCTTCACAAAGGCCTGCATATCGCCGTACCTGGATTTGGAGAATATATCGTGCAGGGCAAAGGTGCCGCCTTTTTTCAGCGTGCGCAGGGTTTCCAGCAGGTATTGCTGCCGGTCGCCGGGGATATTGTGGTACACATAATTGCTGACCACGGCGTCGAAGGTCTCGTCCGGGAAATCCAGATGCGCGGCGTCCCCCTGCCGGAACATGATCCGGCTGACGCCCTCGGCCCTGGCGTTGCTTTCGCACAGGCTCCGGCTGAAGGAAGCGTACTCCCTGCCCCAGCGGTCGATGCCGACGATTTCAGCCCGGGGATTGCGCTTGCCCACGGCGATCCCCAGCGCGCCGCTGCCGCAGCCCACGTCCAGGCATTTGCCGCCGTCCGGCAGCTTCACATAAGAGGCCGTGCCCTCAATGATCTGCCGGGCCATCTGACGTTTTCCGTTGTAGTCAAAGGCGCGGTACATGCTGACGGCCCAGACGGTCAGACCGCAGAAAACCGCCGCGATGACCGCAAAGACGATCGTCATCACCGTTTTCAGCGTGCCGGTCAGCAGCAGAGCAAATACCGAGGCCGCGGCGCCGCAGCCGATGGCCGCGAACAGGAAGGAATACACCATGCCCCTGGGAATCCAGTTTTTATAATCCGGTTTCATGTCGGTTCCTCCTTACTTTCTCGCAATGACGGCGATCCAGGGTTTGGACGGATGATGATGGCCGGTCGCCTCGGAAAAGCCCGCCGCTTTCAGCGCCGTCTCAAGCTGCTCCGCCGTATAGCATTTCATGCCGTCGATGATGCCCTCGTATTTTTTCCCCGCGTCGTCCTCTCCGTCACGGCGAATAAACACGGAAAGATAATCCGGGGGTTCATCGCCATGGTTAGCGATATCTAACCACAGCGCGGAAAATAACGCTTTCTTCAAAAATTCTGTCCTCTCATTTCATCCATTCCGTCAATCCAAAGCCGGTCTCCCGCCGATCCCCGGACCCGTCACGGAGTTAGATAATACTAACACACATATTATATTCCAAATCCGGCGGATTTCAAGAGGGGACACAAAGAATTTGCTCAAGCCGGGAACGCGGCGCGGAAAGGACATTTTTTTGTTCAGCCGGCTGCTATAAAGCCGGGACATCGGAAGGGAAGAATCCATGTTTCAAAAAGCTCCGTTGACAGGGCGAAAAAAAGCAAAAAAAAGCGAAAAAAAAGAACGACAGAAACTGCCGTCGGGCGGGGGATTCACGTATCAAAGAGTGTCCGGCGAACAAAAACGTCCGACGGACAAAGCAGCCAAAGACACGCTGCATAAAATGATTAAAAAAGTGGCCGCAAAAAGGCCTGGAGGTAAACAACATGACTGAACACATCACCGAACGCATTGTTTCGTTTCTTTTTACTCTTGCGCTGATCGCCTGGAACGTGATTGACATCGCCTCCGGCAGGGCGGGCGTATTCACCTGGATCTTCCTGCCCATCCTGAGCATCATCGGCCTGTTTGAAATCGGCGGTATCTGCGAGGCCAGGAAGAAAGGCCGCGCCGTCATCGAAAAAACCACCGAAGTGTAAAAAAACGCGCGCATCCATGCCCGAGGCGTTCTATTTATCATACTTCGATATTCTTAATCAAAGCTTCACGGCCGCGGACCTGAAGAAGGACGAAACCATGCTTCGGAAGGCGCTTCTGGAAGCGCGTTCAAACGAGGAGCCGTCTCCCGAAAGGTCCCTGCGGACGGACGCGATGAATGAAGACAGGAGAACGGCGCTTGAACTGATCCTGGAGATGAAAGCCCGGGGAATCTCTCTGCAATGGGACCGGTTTGAACCCCGGGAAAACACCTTCGAAACGGATGAAATCGAGGCTTACTTTTGAACGTGCGGGGAACAGACAACAAAGGAGCGATGATAAAGCATGGAAGAAAAGAAGCTGTTCGTCAAGGAAGTCATGCCCGGTATTTTCCTGATGGACGAAGCCCACGAAGCGACGGGATATCTGGTGGTCGGGAACGAACGGGCGTGCGTGATCGATACCATGAACGGGTATAACGATCTTTTCCGGGCCGTCAGAGAACTGACGGACAAGCCGCTGACGGTGGTGAATACGCACGGACATCCGGACCACATCTTCGGCAACATGTTTTTCCGGGAAGCGTATCTCCACCCGGCCGACCGGGAGCTTGCCCGGATGTTTGCCGAAGACCCAGAGTATAAAAAAATGCTGGAGGAGAAAAAAAGGACGTTCCCGCCTTTTAAGGACATTCTTCCGGGCGACATAATCGACCTTGGCGGCAGGACGCTGGAGGTGTTCGGCCTTCCGGGCCATACGCCCGGCGGCATTCTGCTTCTGCTCCGGGAGGACAGGGTTCTGTTTAGCGGCGACAGCATAAACCATCATCTGTGGATGCAGCTGGACGGCTGCCTGACGATGAAGCAATTCCTGAAAGAACTGGACAGGGTGATGTTCCTGCGGGACCGGGCGGATATAATCCTGCACGGACACGCCCACGACACGGACGATATTTCACTTTTGCGCTGCATGAGGGACGGCGTGAAAGAGATCTGCGACGGGATGACGGAACGGGACAAGCCGTATCAGTGGTTCGGCGGGACCGATCTTGCGCATCCTTTTCAGTGCGATCCGGGCAGGCATTACCAGCAGGAAGACCATGTGATCTGTTACCGCGCGTGCAATATCGGGTCGTGAAGGAAAGCGGCCCCGGGCGGGCGATGCGCTTTATGAACATCATCCGCGGATAAAACCCCGCCGTACTGTACGGATCGGGGCATGGCTTTTGCGCCGAGCGGGTCCTTTTTATATTCTCCAAATGGCCGGAAAAAGGACCATTAACGCCATTGTGTTTCGCTTTGTTCTCGGCTACAATGGATTACGGTTCTGAAAAATTCACAGAGGTGACCGTTCCATGAATGAGGATACGAAAGAAACTCAGGAATCATGGGAAGAATCCCATCCCTGGCTGTCCGGACTGACGGCGCCGCAGGATGAGGATGATTCCGTCGGTGAGGTAATCCGCTATTCTCTGGATGAACTGAGGTTTGCGTAAGGTTTTCCCCCTGAACAGGAGGACGCGCGCATATGGAATATGTACTGGCAATCGGGAACAGTTTTTCCCGGGACGCGACGGCATACCTGCACGACGTTTGCCGAAGCATGGGTATTTCCGCCCATGTGGTGAACCTGTATATCGGCGGCTGCTCCCTGGAACGTCACTGGAGCTGCGTCCTGAATCACGAAAAAGCATATCAGTATCAGGAAAACGGGATCATCACGGACAGGTATGTCGGCGTTTCGGACATTCTTCACGATAAGCCGTGGAATAATATCGTTACCCAGCAGGCCAGCCATGACAGCGGATGGGCGGATACCTATGAACCGTTTGCCGGGCTGCTGTTTGATTATCTGAAAAAAGAGGTCCCCGCGGCGCGGATCTGTCTGCAGCAGACATGGGCTTATGAGGCGGACAGCAGCCATCCCGCTTTTGTTCGGTATCACCGCGATCAGCGGGAAATGTACGAAAAGTCCAGGGACAATTACCGCGCGATTGCCGAAAAATACCGCGTGCCCCTGATTCCCTGCGGGGATGTGATCCAGCGCGTCAGGGAACACCCTGAATTCGACGTATCGCGGGGAGGCATATCCATCTGCCGCGACGGTTTCCACATGCATTACCTGTACGGCCGCTACGCGCTCGCGTGCACATGGGCCAAAGCCCTGTTCCGGGTGCCCGTTCAGGACTGCGCTTATCTTCCCGCGTGCCCCGAAACAGCGGAATTGCCCGATCGGCGTCTTTTGTCCATCATCAGGGAAGAAGTCATGCGCGTTTAACATGGCGCTGCCGAAAACTGAATTGAAGCTGCAGCTCCGGCGCCGCCGGTTTTTAATCGGGGATGAGAACGGTCAGGATCATCGTTATATTGCCGAATACCATGAAAAAGAAGAAAAAAAAGCAAAGCGCATTCCCGAAACGCGGAACCGCCCCGGAGGCTGTCCGGGGCGGTTCCGTGTATGCGTTTTTATACTTCGGCGGTTTTTTCGGGAGCACCGCGCCCCTTCTTCCTTGCCTCGCAGATGGCGCCGATCTCAAACAGGCCGATGATTACGAGGATGGGCAGGAAGACCCAGGTCATTGCGCCTGCCTTGCCGATGATGACGTCGGCCACGTCCCAGGCGATCAGCGCAAGGGTGAAAAGAAACGAAACGGTGCATTCGGTTATATGTTCAGACATTTTTCATTGCCCCCATGCCGCGTTCGCGGCTTGTTTCCGCGTTTTTTGCGTATTTTAGTGTCTTTTTCTTCCTGCGGATTTTTCCGCGCGGCGGCATTTTGCCGCCGGTCCCCGCGGACGGATTTCATCCGCCGGACACTCATTGATACGCAAATTCACGGACGGTGTCAGGGCTTATTCCGTCAAAAAGTATCTGTTCTTTTCCGGGTCCGGCTTCATATGCGGCCGTTCATTGCCGCCTTGCCGGTCCCCGGCGGGCATGCCGGCGTTTATCTTCTTCGGCGCTCGAACATCTTGGCCAGCCCGCCTTCCGCGGTTTCGCGGAAGCGCCGGTTCATGCTGACGCCCGTTTCGTACATCGTGCGTACGACGATGTCAAAGGAGATGCGCTGCGTATCCCCGAGGAAGCTGGCCAGATCGCAGGCGTCCATGGCCCGCCGCGCGGCCACCGCGTTGCGCTCGATGCAGGGCACCTGCACCAGGCCGCAGATCGGGTCGCAGGTCAGGCCCAGATGGTGCTCAAGCGCGATTTCCGCCGCGTGCTGGATCTGGTTGGTATTATGTCCGTAAAGGTAGGCCAGCGCCGCGGCGGCCATGGAGCAGGCGGAGCCCACCTCCGCCTGGCAGCCGCATTCCGCGCCGGAAATCGAGGCGTTCTTCTTGATGATGTTGCCAAAGAGCCCCGCCACGGCCAGGCCGTGCAGGATATGCTCGTCGGAGAAGCCGTTGGTCTCCTGGGCATAGCGCAGTACCGCGGGCAGGATTCCGCAGGCGCCGCAGGTCGGCGCGGTGACGATGGTTCCGCAGTCCGCGTTCTGCTCGCTGACTGCGAAAGCGTAGGCGGAGAGAATCCGGCATTCGCGCACCTGGGGCAGTTCGTTTTCGGCGCTCTGGTTATAGAGCAGCTTCGCCTTCCGCAGGATATGAAGTCCGCCGGGCAGCTCGCCCTCGTGATGGAGACCTTCCTCGATGGCGTTTTTCATCGCGGCCCAGACCTTTTCCAGGAAAGGCCATATCTCCTCCCCCTCGTTGAACGCCACATACTCCGGCAGGTTCAGTCCGCGGAAGCGCAGGAACTGCTCCACCTCGGCATAGGTGTTCTCCGGATAAACCTCCGGAGGCTCGCGCCCAGGCTGGCCCTCCACGCGGATATCCCCGCCCCCGACGGACAATACCCGCAGCCGGTCCGTGACCTGCCCGCCGCCGATGGCCTCGAAGTCCATGGTATTCGGATGCGGCAGGTCGGCGGGCGATTCCTCCGCAAAGACAATCTCCGTGGGCTTCGGAGAAAGGACCTCCCGCAGCACCCGGTCCGTGCCGTGGCCTTTCCCGGTTTTGCTCAGGGATTCATAGAGGATGACCCGGTAGCCGTCCGCGTCGGGATGCTCGTTTTTGAACAGCGTCGCCGCCCTCTCCGGCCCGATCGTATGGGAACTGGACGGTCCCTTGCCGATTTTGAAGATTTCCTGTATGGATTTCATGCCGTATTTTCTCCCCTTTCAGCCGGGTTTTCATTTTTTGCCTGTTTTCCCCTGCCGGACGCCAGCCCGGGCGCTCACATGGGAAGCTTCCGGCCCGCTTTGATCCACTCCCGGAATTCCGCCGTGGCGGTAAACAGCACGTCGCCGGAGGAGTTGATGGCCGTTTCGCAGGAATCCTGGATAACGCTGATGATGAAGCCCACCGCCACCACCTGCATGGCGATATCGTTATTGATCCCGAACATGGAGCAGGCCATCGGGATCAAAAGCAGGGATCCGCCGGCCACGCCCGAAGTGCCGCAGGCGCCCAGGGTGGCCAGGATGCTCAGGACGATCGCGCTGACGAAGGATACGCCCACGTTCAGCGTATGCGCCGCCGTCAGCGTCATGATGGTGATGACCACGGCAGCGCCGTCCATATTGATCGTGGCGCCGAGGGGGATCGACACGGAATAGAAATCCTTGTCCAGGCCGAGCCGCTCGCACAGGGACATGTTCACGGGGATATTGGCGGCGGAGCTCCTGGTGAAGAACGCGGTAAGGCCGCTTTCCCGCAGGCACCTGAACACCAGCGGATAGGGGTTGCGGCGGAGGGTCAGGCCCACGATGAGGGGATTGCTGACAAGTGTCACAAAGGCCATTGTTCCCACCAGCAGCAGCACCAGCCTGCCGTAATCCACAAAAATGGACAGCCCGCTGGTGGAGACCGCCGTAAACACCAGGCCGAGAATGCCGAAGGGCGCCAGGCCGATGATCCAGCGGACCACCTGGGATACGGCGTCGGAGATGTTCTGCAGGGCGCCCTTGAGGCCGGGGGAAGCAAACGCCTTGAACGCGAGCCCCAGCATCACCGCCCACGCCAGCACGCCCACGTAGTTGGCGCTGCCGATGGCCGTAATGGGATTCTGCACGACGCTGCCAAGGATGGACCGGAAGATATCCAGCAGTCCCCCGGGAGGCGTGGACTCGATTTCGCCGGTGGTCAGCTTGATGGATATGGGGAACAGGAAGCTGGCGATCACGGCTATGACGGCCGCGATCAGGGTACTCGCCAGATACAGCGCAACCACCGTCGTAAAGCGTTTGCCGATGCCGCCGGTGGCGTTGGCCAGGGAGCTGATGACCAGCACAAATACCAACAGCGGCGCGATGCCCTTCAGCGCCCCGACGAACAGGTCGCCCGGAATCGAGAGAAAGGCGGCCTGCGGCGTCAGAAGCCCGAACAGAACGCCCAGCGCCAGGCCGATCAGGATTTTGACGATCAGAGAAGTTCCGTTCCAGATTTTACCGATTGCCTTCATGCAGACAGCTCCTTTCTGTTTTCGGTTTGTGGATGCTTTGGATTCGGGAAATCGTTTTTTCATAAGTCGCCGGGGCTTGTTCCGGAATGAGCGGCGGGCTTCGGTTTTTTTGTGATTATAGCATACGGCTCGGAAAATGGAAAGACCCCGCCGCCTTCGGAAACAGCGGGGCCGTTTCCGAAAGCGGCGGGGCCGTGCCGGCTTCAAAAGCCCGTATTGAGGTTTATTCCCCCGCGCCGGCCGCGGGGTCCCGCATGATTCTCAGAAGAGTCCAGTCGGCCATTTCGACCGTGCCTTCGAATTCGTTGAACCTGGGATTGGCGATCACGAGGATCGCGCCTTCCTGAGGACATTCGTCGCTCATGAAATTGATGATCATGCTGTCTTCCCCGTTTCCGGAAAACAGGTTGACGGAACCGGTATCGTCTTCGGCGACGGCAAGGACCGGATTGAGGATCTGCGTGATCTTCAAAAGCAGCATGCAGTCGCCGCATTCGCCCCCTGCGTCGAGCCATTCCCGGATCGTGACGAACCTGGGGCCTTCCTCCGCAAAGGCGGCGCATGAGAGCGAAAGGAAAACGATGAGGACGGACAGGATAAGCGCGGCGGTTTTTTTCATTGCGTGGCAACTCCTTTTCGTTTTTATCGCGCGCGGCGCGTGAAACCGGCTGTCATACTGATCCTGTTTAAAAAGGCTAAAAGCCTTTTTATAGCGCCGGAGACGCGTTCAGTTTCGCTGTGGACGATATGACGCGCTTTGCGCGGCATGAGCTTGAGTAGCACGCGGATTCACAAATTGTAAATTTCAATTTGTGAATAGTATATAATACAATTTTTATCTCTCCTGTCAGTATTCAAATTATCCTACAGCCCTTATCTTCAATGGTCACGGTGGGTCGGTTTACAGCAGAAGCCAATGAGCACAGGACCTGGCTATGCTGTGTTCACTGTATTCCATACGCTCCCGTCCCGGGATCGTCAACCGCTGTAACCGATACCGCTGCGAGGACCGCCTCGGCTTCCGACAGGCCCATAGAGGACAGGATGAAACACAGGCTGCCTTCCTGCCAGATAACAAAGCTTTTGCCGTCAGTATGGAAGACGCGCAGGTCTTTTCCGCCGACGCGGACGGCTTTTTCGGCCATGCCCTCCGTATTGACGCTGCTTAAAGCATTTTCACTGTTGACGTCCAGTGAGATGAACATCCCGGTCCCATTTGTGTATGTTATACTTTTTATATCAGGAGTATCGTATTTTTCCGTGACGATGAACCGATTGTTTGGAAACCAGCCGACCGTGTACTCCGGAAACGCAGCCGGCGCTGTGTTCTGAGAGTCTACTGAACCGTCCGTTATTTCGACATCGCTGTGTGTCGGGTATGTTGTGACAAAAAGTTTCAGTATCCGTTCCCGCAGGACGCCGCTCACCGCGAATGCCGCGGTCATACATAAATTTGCAATCAGAAGGATAACAGAAACGGTCTTCAGTATGCTGACCGCATTCTTTTTCCTTTTTGTTTTTCGCCGCAGTTCCCGGAACCGGGAATCTATCCGCCGCAGGACACATTCATCAAGTGCATCATTCTTCTCACCGGTTTCCTGTGGCGGAATCTCTTTTTGTATAAGTCTGAACTGCGCATACCGGAGCGTCGCCCTGAAGTATTCTTCGGCAGGAGACACATCCGCGCATTCATTTTTTAACATTTTTTTCATCTCCTTTCCCGATCAGTTCAATCAGCCGCTGTCTTGCCCGTCTGACCATCATTTTAACACTGCAAGGTTTTACCTGAAAACGGTCTGCGATCTCACTGTCCGACATACGCAGGAAGTATTTCATCTGCAGCAACACCTGGTCCTTTTCACTCAGACGGGGCAAGGTTTCCATCATTTCATCAAAAGTATAATCGAAGGAAGGGACCTCCTCGGCACTGTATTTCGAAAGCCTGCGTTGTTCCGTCTCTGTGATACGTTTCTTTTTTCGGTAGGCCAACCATACCGCATGTTTTAATGTGGTGAAAAGATATGCTGTCACTCGGTCAGTCTGCATAGCGCGCAATTCTGACGATTTTGGGACCAGGGACAGGAAAGCGTCCTGGACAGCGTCTTCTGCGTCCTGTCGGTTGCCGCAGAGATGAAACGCGTATTTGAACAGCCTTCTGCTGTTATTGAGATACAGCGACGTCATGAAAGCGCGGTCTTCCTCCGAGTCACAGCATTGAATGGCGGCGGCAAGCGCAAAAGGAATCAGTCTTGCCGCGGACATTATGCAAAAATACGCCATTCGTTCACCTGCTTTCCTCACCACGTCTTTTTTTGCACATATTATCATATTATGCTTAAAACAGCAAAAATATTTTTTTATTGTTATGTGTTACCTTTTTGCTCCGGGCGTCATATATGTAAGTGAAAATACACTTGCAAAGGAGAATGTATATGACAAGAAAAGCCTTCTGCCTGATCGTTGCGATTATTCTATCGGTAGTATCCATGAATGTGCTCGCAGAAAATGATGAACCGGAATTTGTTCAGACTCGCTATTCTTACATTTGGGATGTTTCAGTTGCCTTGAGTATCAGTGGAACGACTGCCAACTGTACCGGCAAGGGACGCGGAACGTATTCTGATACAACCACGCATGTACTTGTCAGATTGCAGCAAAAATCGTCTGGGAGTTCTTACTGGACCACGATCGCAAGCTGGACGGCGACAGCAAACGGTACCGGAACAGCCCTGGTGAGTGAGACCAATACTGTTACGACAGGATACAGTTATCGTGTTGTTGTACGCTGTCAGATCAAGGACAGCAGCGGAACGATCCTGGAAACGGTGTATCGCTATTCTTCAGTGTGGACAATTTGATCCCAGGTTTACCTTAGGCGAAAATAAAAACAATTTCAGCAGGAGGCATACGAAATGACAAACGCAAATGTAAACAGCAAAGAAATGCTTATTCCCACGGAACAGCCCGCACAGCGTACTGCCTTCTGCAAGATCTTTACCGTCGGCGCGGGGAAATACCGTTCCTTCCAGAGCGGAATACAGGTCCATTCCTTTGACGCTGAAAAACAGGAATGGCAGGAAGTCGACGCGCGTTTCCGGGAGGCGAAGGATCTTCCCGGGGCAAACCATGCCGGTATTGAAGATCCCGCATATTTGAGCGTCGGTCCCATTGTATCCGTCTATGCCGGCACAACGGGTGAAACGCCATTTCTTTCAATCAAGGATAATGGGGAATACCGCCTTTCCTTCGGCATGGAAGGCGTGCGGCCGGTGACGCCGGAGATCCCGGAGAACGACGGTTCTGAAAAGTACATCAAAGAGAACGCTTCGGATGATCCCGCGGAGGAAACCTTCCTACGGGCTATGTTCAAAGCACAGGGAACTGTGTGTTATACGGATATCTTTCCCGGGGTGGATTATACCTGCCATACGGACGGACAGGTGGAGAACACCTTTGTTTTCCGTTCATCGGAAGCGGCACGGGATATTGTGCTGCTTGTGAAAACAGAAGGGCTTTCCGCTCGGGAAGATAAAGATAGCAGCGTTGTTTTCACGGATGGAACGGGAAAGACCGTTTTCACGATCTGTCCCCCGTATATCTATGACGCCGCAGGGGAAGAAGGCAAGGTATCGGTCTCCCTGGAGGAAGGGGACGGCTCGTTCACGATCCGCTATGTCCCTGACCCCTCTTTTATGGGATCGGCTGTTTATCCCGTGACCCTGGACCCGGTGATCAGGTCCAGGAATTATTCGTCGAGTATTGAAGACGCGTATATCTGCAGTTCCAACCCGAACGCGAATTTCAACGCATCTTCCACCATGTATGTGACCAACAGCGGCAGGATCGGGACCTGTGTCGGTCTGCTGCAGTTCACGCAGCTGCCTCCGCTCGGGGCGGATCATTTCATCACCAACGGGACGCTGGTGATGAACTTCTACCAAAAGCCTGACAATACGATCGCTTTCTATGTCAGGGAAGTGACGTCTGGCTGGAGCGCAAGTACGGTCAAATGGAACAACAAGCCTACCTGGAACACGACCACGGTGCAGGACTACGCGAAGAAGTATTCGGATAACCAGTACAAGGCGGCGACGCCGTTTGACGTCACCCAGCTGACACGGAACTGGTACCGTAATTCTGAATTGAATCACGGCGTGGCAGTCACATCCAGCGAAAAACATTCCCTGCAACGGAATGTTCTACACCCAGGAAGCGGCGTCGAACCTGAAGCCGTACCTCAAAATCGAATACGCATCCCTGGCCGGTCTGGAAGGATACCTGACCTATGACAGCGTCGGCGCGGGCCGCGCAGGAATGGGAAATGTGAGCCTGGTAAACGGGAATATGATCTTCCTGCACCCGGACACGGAAATGAACGGCGCGAGGATGCCGGTTTCCGTGACGCACGTTTATAATTCCTGCAATGCAAATACCGACGACTTTGGCTGCGGATACGGCTGGCGGACGAATTACCACCAGACGATCCATAAGGAATACCTGGACGAAACGGTCTATTATGTTTATACTGACGGGGACGGGACGGAGCACTGGTTCAAGCCCGCGACGACAGGAAGCACAACAGACTACAGGGACGAATCCGGCCTGTCCATGAAGCTGAACGTTTTA
>CADANQ010000085.1 GCA_902789365.1 uncultured Eubacteriales bacterium | reverse complement strand
GTTTCCCTTCCCCGGACTCCGTTCTTCGCCCGGGGGGTTCGCGGGGGGTACGGGTACCCCCCGCGGTATCTGTTCTGTCCGCAGGACTGAACAGATACTTTACGCTTTCCTTCAGGGCCCCGGCGCAGAGCGCCTTGTCAAAACTGGTCAAAACTATTTCATCCGCTGACTTGTATAAATCCAAACATTCTGTTATAATTTCCTTGTCTTTTCCTTTGAAAAGACGAACATTCCGACGATTTTTCCGATAAAGGAGCGGGTTTATGAAAAAAGCCGCACTGATTCTGGGCAGCGACAGCGACCTTGACAAGGCACAGGGCGCCCTGGACGTCTTCAGGGATTACGGCGTGCCCGCGGAGGCGCGCATTCTTTCCGCCCACCGGACCCCGGAGGAGGCCGCGGCCTTCGCCTCCTCGGCCCGGGAAAACGGCTTCGGGGTGATCCTGGCCGCCGCGGGCATGGCGGCCCACCTGGCGGGAGCGCTTGCCGCGCGCACCACGCTGCCTGTCATCGGCATCCCGATGGGCGGCGGCGCCTTCGGCGGGCTGGACGCGCTGCTCTCCACCGTGCAGATGCCCTCGGGCATCCCGGTGGCCACCGTCGCCGTCAACGGCGCGAAAAACGCCGCCATCCTGGCGGTGGAGATCCTGGCCCTTTCCGATGAAACGCTCAGCGAAAAGCTTGTCTCCGCCCGGGAGGAAACGCACGCCGCCGTCCTCAAAAAGGACGCCCTGCTGCGGGAAAGAATCAAAGGGGAAAACGCGTAATAACGGCCCTTGCCTGAATCAGGACAACATATCAACGGAGGAACCCATGGACAACAGCTATTCCGAAAGCTACCGCAGCGCCGGCGTGGACATCACCGCCGGCTACCGCGCGGTTGAACTGATGAAGGAGCACGTCCGCTCCACCTTTACCCCCGGCGTGGTCACCGATATCGGCGGCTTCGGGGGTCTTTTTGCCCCGGATCTTTCGGGCATCGCCGATCCGGTGCTGGTCAGCGGCACCGACGGCGTGGGCACCAAGCTGAAGCTGGCCTTCATGATGGACAAGCGGGACACGGTGGGCATCGACTGCGTGGCCATGTGCGTCAACGACGTGGCGGTGTGCGGCGCCCGGCCCCTGTTTTTCCTGGATTATATCGCCTGCGGAAAAAACGTGCCGGAAAAGATCGCCGAGATTGTTTCCGGCGTCGCCGAGGGCTGCCGCCAGGCCGGCTGCGCCCTGATCGGCGGCGAAACGGCCGAAATGCCCGGCTTTTATCCCGAGGACGAATTTGACCTGGCCGGCTTTTCCGTGGGCCTGGCCGACCGCCGGCGCCTGCTCGACAGGGAAAAGGTCAGGGCGGGGGACCTGCTGATCGGCCTGCCCTCCACGGGCCCCCATTCCAATGGGTTTTCGCTGATCCGCAAGCTGATCTCCGGCCGCAGCCTTTCCGAACCCTTTGAGGGCTCCACCCTGGGCGAAACTCTCCTTGCCCCCACCCGGATCTACGTCCGGGCGATCCTGCAGCTTTGCGACAAGGAACTGATCAAGTCCGCGGCCCACATCACCGGCGGCGGCTTCTATGAGAACATCCCCCGCAGCCTGCCCAAAGGGCTGGGCGTAACGGTGGAAAAAAGCGCCCTCCTTATCCCGCCGATCTTCGATTATCTTCAGAAGCTTGGCGGCATATCCGAACACGACATGTTCAACACCTTCAACATGGGCACCGGCATGACGGTCACCTGCGCCGAGGAAAACGCGCAGGCGGTCCTGGACAACCTGCGCGGCTTCGACCTGGAGGGCCGGGTCATCGGACGGGTGACGGACGAAGAAGGGGTGATCGTCCGGTGATGTTCGCCATTCCCACGGCCGTTCTGGTATCGGGCGGAGGCACCAATCTGCAGGCCCTGATCGACCGGGCCGCGGAGGGCAAAATGCCCCATGTGTCCCTGAAGCTGGTTGTCTCCTCCAACGAGAACGCCTACGCCCTCCGGCGGGCCGAAAACGCCGGCATTCCCCGCGCCGCCATCCCCCGGAAGGGCATGACCCAGGAGGCTTTCGAGGAAAAACTGGTCTCGCTCCTGGAAGAGAACGGCATCCGGATGATCGTTCTCGCGGGCTTCATGTCCATCCTTTCGGCGGACTTCATCCGCCGCTACGAAAACGCGATCCTCAACGTGCACCCTTCCCTGATCCCCGCCTTCTGCGGGCGCGGCTTCTACGGCCTCCGGGTCCATGAAGCGGCTTTAAAGAGGGGCGTCAGGGTGACCGGCGCCACCGTGCACCTGGTCAACGAAATTCCCGACGGCGGCCCCATCCTGGCCCAGAAGGCGGTGGAGGTCCTGCCGGAGGATACCCCGGAAACGCTTCAGCAGCGGGTAATGCGGGAGGCCGAATGGGTCCTTCTGCCCCAGTGCTGCGAAAACACGGCCGTGCGGCTTATTGAAAGCGCGGCGGACAGATCAAAGAAAGGGATGTAAAAACCATGACCGATCTTACTCAGGCCCTGTCCCTCCCCTACCCCGGCCGCGGCATCGTCTGCGGACTGACCCCCGACGGCAAAAAAGCCGCCGCCGCGTATTTCATCATGGGCCGCTCCCGGAACAGCCGCAACCGCGTATTTGTGGAGAACGGCAACGACGTGGTGATCCATCCCCGGGATCCCTCCCTGGTGGAGGACCCCCGGCTGATCATCTATTCCCCCGTCAGGGTGTGCGGCAACACGCTGATCATCACCAACGGCGACCAGACCGACACCGTGTTTGACGGCCTGGTATCCGGCAAAACCTTTGAGGACGCCCTGGAAACCCGGCGCTTTGAGCCCGACGCCCCCAACTTCACCCCCCGCATCTCGGCGCTGCTGAGCCTGAAGGCCCCCTTTTCCTACAAGCTCTCCATCCTGAAAAACACCGACGGCACGGGCGGGAAGTGCGGACGCTTCACCTATCATTACGAGGCGGAGCCCGGCGTGGGTCACCTGATCCACACCTATCAGGAAAACAGAAATCCCCTGCCCCCCTTTGAGGGCGAGCCCCGCGCCGTCAGGGTGCCCTGCGGCTTTGACGAGTGGACCGACACGATCTGGAACGCCCTGAACGAGGACAACCGGATCTCCCTCTTCACCCGCTTCATCGACCTGGAGACCATGGCGGAGGAAAGCCGCGTCATCAACAAATACTGAGCCGGGAAAAGCCGGAGGAAAGGACAATGCAATGAACGAGATCCAACTGAAATACGGCTGCAACCCCCACCAGAAGCCTTCCCGCGTGTATATGGAAAACGGGGCCGACCTGCCCCTTGAGGTCCTGTGCGGCCGTCCCGGGTACATCAATTTTCTGGACGCCCTCAATGCCTGGCAGCTGGTAAAGGAACTGAAGGCCGCATGCTTCATGCCCGCCGCCGCGTCCTTCAAGCACGTGTCCCCCTCCGGCGCGGCCCTGGGCGTACCAATGGGCGAAAACCTTAAAAAAGCCTGCTTTGCGGACGACATCCCCGGCCTGGATTCTTCGCCCCTGGCCATGGCCTACGCCCGCGCCCGCGGCGTGGACCGCATGTCCTCCTTCGGCGACTTCATCGCCCTGAGCGATAAATGCGACGCCGTGACCGCCTCCGTCATCAAGCGCGAGGTCTCCGACGGCGTCATCGCCCCCGGCTATGACGAGGACGCGCTGGAAATCCTGCGCTCCAAGCGGAACGGCAATTACAACATCATCCGCATCGACGAAAACTACGTGCCCGCGGACACCGAGCGCAAGCAGGTGTTCGGCATCACCTTCGAACAGGGCCGCAACGACATCGCCATCACCGCCGACTGCCTTTCCAACATCGTCACCCAAAACAAGAATCTGCCGGAAAGCGCGGTTCGCGACCTGCTGGTCAGCCTGATCACCCTTAAATACACCCAGTCCAACAGCGTCTGCTACGCCTATGACGGACAGGCCGTCGGCGTGGGCGCCGGGCAGCAGAGCCGCATCCACTGCACCCGCCTGGCCGGCGACAAGGCCGACAAATGGCTGCTGCGCCAGACTGACCGCGTCCTCGGCCTCCCCTTCCGGGACGACGTGAAGCGCGCCGACCGGGACAACGCGGTCGACGTATACCTGAGCGACGACTGGGACGACGTGCTCCGCGACGGCGAATGGCAGAAGGTCTTCACCCGCCGTCCCGAGCCCTTCACCCGCGAAGAGCGGCTGAAGGTCCTCTCCGGCTTCAGCGGCCTCAGCCTGGGCAGCGACGCGTTCTTCCCCTTCGGGGACAACATCGAGCGCGCTCACCGCTCCGGCGTCACCTATGTGGCCCAGCCCGGCGGCTCCATCCGGGATGACAACGTCATCGCCGCCTGCGACAAATACGGCATGGTGATGTGCTTTGATTCCATCCGTCTCTTCCATCACTGATATCGAAAGAAGGAAAACACATGGATCTGCTTCTTGTGGGCGGCGGCGGACGGGAACACGCCCTGCTGAAGGCCCTTTTGAAAAGCCCAAAGGTCAACAAGGTCTACGTCCTCCCCGGCAACGCGGCCATGGAGGGCAGCCGGGTTAAGCTGGTCCCCATCAAACCGGACCAGATCACCGAAATCGCCGATTTCGCGGCATTCCACCAGGTGGATTTCGCGGTGATCGGCCCCGACGATCCGCTGGCCATGGGCTGCGTGAACGAACTGGAGGCCTCCGGCATCCCCTGCTTCGGCCCGGACCGGGCAGCCGCGAGGATTGAGAGCAGCAAGGCCTTCGCCAAGGAACTGATGAAAAAATACCGCATCCCCACCGCGGATTTCAGGGTGTTTGACCGGGTGGAGGACGCCCTGACCTACCTGAAGGACTGCCCCGTCCCCGTGGTGGTCAAGGCGGATGGCCTGGCCCTTGGCAAGGGCGTCACCGTGGCCATGACCCGGGACGAAGCGGTCCGCGCGGTCAGGGACCTGATGGAAAAGCGCCGTTTCGGCGCCTCCGGGGACAGGGTGGTCATCGAGGAATACCTGGAAGGGCCCGAGGTATCAGTGCTCTGCTTTACCGACGGGAAAACCGTGAAGCCCATGGTATCCTCCATGGACCACAAACGCGCCCTGGACGGCGACATGGGCCCCAACACCGGCGGTATGGGCGTCATCGCCCCCAACCCCTTCTATACGGAAGAAGTGGCGGCGCAGGCCATGGAAAAGATCTTCATTCCCACCGTCCGGGCCATGGAACAGGAGGGCTGCCCCTTCCGCGGCTGCCTGTACTTCGGGCTGATGATTACAAAGGACGGTCCGAAGGTGATCGAATACAATTCCCGCTTCGGCGATCCCGAAACCCAGGCGGTGCTGCCGCTGATGGAATCCTCCCTGCTGGACGCGATGCTTGCCTGCCGCGAGGGCACCCTGGACAAGGCCGACGTTCGCTTTTCATCGCAGTGCGCCTGCACGGTGGTCCAGGCCTGTTCGGGCTATCCCGGAAGCTACGAAAAGGGCCTGCCCTTCTCCATGCCCAGGGACAGCGGCGACATCCGCTTCTATGCCGCGGGCGTCGCGAAGGCGGACAAAACAGACCCCAAAAAGGGGCTTTGCACCTCGGGCGGCCGGGTCGCCTGCGTCACCGCCCTGGCGCCCACCCTTGAAGAAGCCGTGGAAAAGGCCTATGCCCATGTGGACGACATCCGCTTTGACAACGCCTTCCACCGCGGAGACATCGGCCGCAAAGCCCTGAACCGCAATTCCTGAAAAACCGTCCGGACACCATGAGAGGCCGTTTTGATAAAAATCAGCCCTCATATAAGGGAGAACAACATGGTTTACCGCATATATACCGAAAAAAAGCCCTCGTTTGACCACGAGGCCCATTCCGTCCGCCACGAGATCCGCGCCCTGGGCATCCAATGCGACAGGGTGCGCCTTTTGTGCAGGTACGACGTGGAGGGCGTGGACGAAGAACTGTTCGAACGCGCCGTATCCACGGTGTTTTCCGAGCCTCCGGTGGACAATGTCCTCCGGGCGCTGCCAAAGACGCTCGGCCGCACGCTGATTGTGGAATCGCTGCCGGGACAGTTCGACCAGCGGGCCGATTCCGCCGCCCAGTGCGTGCAGCTCATCTCCCAGGGACAGCGTCCCGAGGTGCGCAGCGCGAAGGTCTACCTGATCGAAGGGAACATATCCGACGGCGACATGGATAAGATCCGCCGTTTCCTGATCAACCCCGTGGAAAGCCGCGAGGCGGACAGCGCCATGCCCGCGACCCTCAAAATGGACGCCCCTGTCCCGCCCGATGTGCGCATCCTGGAGGGCTTCCGCGATATGGACGACGAAGGCCTGGACAGCCTCAGGAAGGAACTGGGCCTGGCGATGGACGACGGCGACCTTATGTGCTGCCGCGAATGGGCCGCGGCCGAGGGGCGGGACCCGACCCTCACCGAGATCCGCATGCTGGACACCTACTGGAGCGACCACTGCCGCCACACCACCTTCCTCACCCACCTGGAAAACCTGGATATCCGGGATGAAAAGGTGAAAAAAAGCCTGGATATGTACCTGGACCTCCGGCGCGAAACCGGGCGGGAAAACAAGCCCATGACGCTGATGGATATGGCCACCATCGGCATGCGCGCCCTGAAAAAGCGCGGACTGCTTTCGCGCCTGGACGAGAGCGAAGAGATCAACGCCTGCACCGTCAAAATCGACGTGCAGGGCGAAAACGGTCCGGAAAAATGGCTCCTGCTCTTCAAGAACGAAACCCATAACCACCCCACCGAGATCGAGCCCTTCGGCGGCGCGGCCACCTGCATCGGCGGCGCCATCCGGGATCCCCTTTCCGGCCGGGCCTACGTCTATGCCGCCATGCGCGTCACCGGCGCGGGCGATCCCTTCTCCGCCCCGATGGCGGGCAAGCTTCCCCAGAAGCGCCTCACCCGCACCGCCGCGGCGGGCTATTCCAGCTACGGCAACCAGATCGGCCTGGCCACCGGCCAGGTGAGCGAATGGTATCACCCCGGCTACACCGCCAAGCGACTGGAGATCGGCGCGGTCATCGGCGCCGTGCCCGAGGAGCAGGTGCGGCGCGAATCCCCCGTCCCCGGAGATCAGGTGATCCTGCTGGGCGGGCGCACCGGCAGGGACGGCTGCGGCGGCGCCACCGGGTCCAGCAAGGCCCACACCGCCTCCTCGCTGACCACCTGCGGGGCCGAGGTGCAGAAGGGCAACGCCCCCGAGGAACGGAAGCTGCAGCGCCTGTTCAGGAACGCCGAATTCGACCGGCTGGTCAAGCGCTGCAACGACTTCGGGGCCGGCGGCGTATCGGTGGCCGTGGGCGAACTGGCGGACGGTCTGGAGATTAATCTGGACCGGGTGCCAAGGAAATACCAGGGCCTGGACGGCACGGAGCTGGCCATTTCCGAAAGCCAGGAACGCATGGCCGTGGTCTGCGCCCCGGAGGACACGGACCGGCTGATGGCCCTGGCCCGCGCGGAGAACCTGGAGGCCACCGTGATCGCTTCCGTCACCGCCGAAAAGAGGCTGCGGATGTCATGGCGCGGCAAAACCATCGTGGACATCCCCCGTTCCTTCCTTTCTTCCAACGGCGCGCCGAAAAAGACCGATATCCTGATCCCGGAGCAGTCCTTTGCTTCCCCCTTTGCGCCCCCGCGGGGCGGGCTTCGTGAAGAACTCGCGGCTTTCTTCTCCGACCTTAACAACGCCAGCCCCCAGGGCCTGAGCGAGCGTTTCGATTCCACCATCGGCGCCGGCACCGTCCTGATGCCCTTCGGCGGCAAAAAGCAGCTGACCCCCATCCAGGCGATGGTCCACAAGGTCAGCCGGGAAGAAGGCGACACCTCCACCGTGTCCCTGATGGCCTGGGGCTTTGATCCCTTCCTGTCCTCCCAGAGTCCCTATGCCGGCGCCTATCTTTCGGTAACCGAGGCGGTCAGCCGCCTGGTTGCCGCCTTTGCCGGCGAGGGCGCATGTTACCTGACCCAGCAGGAATATTTCCCCCGCCCGGGGACCGACAGGGCCCGCTGGGGCCTGCCCGCCGCCGCGCTGCTCGGCAGCCTGCAGGCGCAAATGGACCTGGGCGTCGCTTCCATCGGCGGCAAGGATTCCATGTCCGGCTCCTTTGACAGCCTGGACGTGCCCCCCACGCTGTGCACCTTCGCCGTCACAACCGGCGAGATCGGCGACGTCCGCTCCAACGTGTACGACAGGGAGGGCGACGGCATCTATCTGCTTCTCCCGGACACCGACGAAAAGGGCCTGCCCGTCCCCGAAAGCCAGAAAAAGGTATGGAGCGCCGTTCGCGGCCTCCTCAAATCCGGCGCGGCTTCCTCCGCCTGGGCCCTGGGCCACGGCGGAGCGATGGAAGGCCTCGTCAAGTGCGCCCTTGGCGGCATGAAGGGCGTGGACCTGGAACCCGGTTTCCCGGTATCGGAACTCTACGCCTGGCATTTCGGCGGCATGCTTGTCGCCTCCGATACTCCCGTGGACGGCGCCGTCAGGATCGGCACGGTCACCGGCAGCGGTAAACTGAAGCGCGGCGCGGACGAGATATCCATGGACGAAGTGCTGAAAATGTACGAAGCGCCCCTGGAGCCCATCTTCCCTCGCTACCCCGCCGCCGCCCCCGGCGGGATCGACCCGGTGCCGGCCGTCAGCAAGCCCGTCCCCGCGCCAAAGGCTTCCTTCGCCGCCCCCAGGGTCCTGATTCCCGTTTTCCCCGGCATCAACTGCGAATACGACAGCATGAAAGCCCTTGCCCGCGCGGGCCTGAAGGGCGACACCCTGGTTATCCGCAACCTGACCGGCTCCGACATTCAGCAGTCCATCGACGAAATGGCAAAGCGCGTTTCCCAAAGCCAGATCATCTTCATCCCGGGCGGTTTCTCCGCCGGCGACGAACCCGACGGCAGCGGCAAGTTCATCACCGCCTTCTTCCGCTCCGGCAAGGTCAGGGACGCGGTGACAGACCTGCTGGATAACCGCGGCGGGCTGATGCTGGGCATCTGCAACGGCTTCCAGGCGCTGATCAAGCTGGGCCTGGTTCCCTACGGGCGCATCATGGACCCGGACGAAAAGATGCCCACCCTGACTTACAACACCATCGGCCGCCACCAGAGCCGCCTGGTAAGGACCCTGGTCACCAACGTGTCCTCTCCCTGGCTTTCCCGGGTCAGCGTGGGCGACGTGATCACGGTGCCCATCTCCCACGGCGAGGGACGGTTCGTCGCAAGCGATGAAGTCATGGCCGATCTCATCAGAAACGGCCAGATTTTCAGCCGTTACTGCGACGAGAACGGCGCGCCATCCATGGACGTTTTGTGCAACCCCAACGGCTCCATGAACGCCGTGGAGGGCATCATGAGCCCCGACGGCCGGGTGCTTGGCAAGATGGGCCACAGCGAACGCACCGGCAAAGGACTTTACATGAACGTGGACGGCCGGTACAGCCTGGGGCTTTTCGAGAGCGCGAAGGACTACTTCGCCTGATCGTTTTTTACGCAGCGGGGCCGCGGCGATATGCTGCGGCCCCTTTTTGTTCCGGCGGAAACCCTGACGGAAGGGTTTTCACATTTTGCGCAGAATTACGGATTATGCTTATTTCTCTTCTCCCCATACCGCGGACGCGCCGAAATAAACTCGCAGCCGTTATAAAACACGGAAACCGAAAGGAGAATACCCAATGAAAAGAACGGTGAAAAAAAACGCGCGGACCCTTGCCGTCTTCCTTATGGTTCTTGCTCTCCTTCCGTGCGCCGCTCAGGGCGAAGGAACGGGTGATATGCTTTCCCTTTCATCCACGGAGGAGGCGGAAAGCTTTGTGCGCATCCTCTTTGGCCCCGACGCGGCGTCCCTTGACGGCAGGGTCCCGATGACGCCGCAGATGGAGGCCGCCATGGGCGGCATGGGAGGTTTCTCCGCCCTGGCCTCACAGCTGGCGGCCCTCGGCCGTCCCGGTGAGATCGGCCCTGCCTACGAAACCACTCTCGGCGGAATGAAAGCCTACCGGGTTCCCTGTCGTTTTTTGCTGATGCCCCTCGATATCGCCCTGGCCATGGACCATGACGCCCTGGCCGGGCTCACCACCCAGCCCTTTACCGGGGACAGCGTTCCGGCAAATACGGAAAAGGGATTTGTTTCCGTGGACCTGGGCCTTCCGGCCCCCGAGATCGACGAGGTGCTGCCCGGAACGCTGACCCTGCCCCGGGGCGAAGGACCCTTCCCGGCCCTCGTCCTGATCCACGGCTCCGGGCCCTGCGACCGGGATGAAACTTCCTTCGGTACCGCCCCTTTCAGGGATATCGGTGAAAGCCTGCCGGAAAAGGGAATCGCCGTCTACCGTTTCGACAAGCGCACCTTTGCCTTCGGCGACGCGGTTGCAAGCGACACCGGCTTCACCCTGATGGACGAAAGCGTCCTGGACGCCGTCATGGCCGTACGCCTGCTCTCATCGCGGGAGGATATCGACCCCGACAGGATTTTCATCCTGGGCCACAGCCTGGGCGCTTCCGCCATTCCTGCCATCGACAGAGAACTGAACGGCTCCGGATACAGGGCGCGGGGATATATCCTGATGGCCCCCGGCGCCCGAAGGCTGGACGTGATGATGCGGGAACAGTACCTGTTCCTTGCCTCGATCATGCCGGAGGCGGCTGAGCAGTTCGACGCGGCCCTTTCAGATCTGGACCGGCTCGAAGGGCTGGACTCCATGAAGGAAGACGAAACGGTTGCCGGGGCATATCCCGCCTACTGGAAGTGGCTGTTCTCCTACGATATCCTCTCATCCGCAGCGCTCATTGATCTGCCCTGCCTCCTTCTGCAGGGCGAGGAGGATTACCAGGTGACCATGGAAGATTTCAGCCTGTTCCGTGAAGCTGTCGCGGACAGGAACAACTGGACCCTGATTACCTATCCCGGGCTGACGCACATGTTCGTCCCCGGCAAAAAGACCGACGGCCCCAACGCTTACCTGGCGCGGCAGCGTATGGACGAAAAAGTCCTGAGCGATATCGCCGATTTCATTCTGGCCAACTGACCGGCGTCGGGCATTATTATGTGATATCCATATTTTAACAAGACGTGTCAAAACCGACAACAATGGGGCGGCATCCTTCACGGGATGCCGCCCCTGATGTTATCGAATCACTGTGTTACGCGCGCTTCTTTTTCTTCTCCGTCCAGACCGCCGCGCAGATCCCGGCCAGGCTGGCCGCCGCAAGCGCAATCCACAGCGTAATCTGACGGCTGTCACCGGTCCGCGGAATCTTGTGGTTGGTGATTATGCCTTCGGCATATGCCGCGTCCGTCGCGCCGCTGGAGGGATTGGTGTAGAAGGTGCTGTATCCGGGCACAGGACGTTCAACAACGTAGTAGTAGTAGCCTTCCAGCAGTCCGCCGATGGAGACCCGTCCGCCGTGATCTTCGATATCCTTCGCGGAAACGGTGATGGTCTTGACCAGCAGACTGGTACGGTCCGGATTGAGCCGGTAGATATCCAGCGTGATATCGGGCAGCACATCCCTTTCGCCGATACCGCTCCACTTCTTGTATACGTTGATGGATACGTACTGGGGCCCTTCGTAGGTGTTGATGATCTCACCGTCGTTAAACGCGAAGGTGTAGAACCTCTGATATTCGCCGAGGTTGATGTAGCTTACGTAGTAATCGGTGGGAATATTGTATTCCTGCACGGCGTATACCAGTTCGTTGCCCAGGTCGTCCACCAGGGGCAGGCCGTCGATGGAGTAGTAATTGCCGTCCCTTTCCACCTTGGGCTGCGGATCCATCATCTTCATTTCCATGACGCCCCTGGCGAGCACATCCGCCTTGATGCCCACGTAGACATACAGGTTGATCCTGCCCTTATCGGGACCGTTCCACCTCTTGGTAACACGGAACCCGGTGGTTGCCTGGGTGTTGTGGAAGATGACGGTGGAACCGTATTCGCCGTCCAGAACGCCGATCGCTTCAGAGCTCTTCTGCGCTTCGCCGCCGTCAACGGTCACCGTGGTGATGTACGCTCCGTTCCGGACCTCGGTCACCTTATACTTCGTACCGACGGGGAGCCCCTCAACCGTTACGCTCTCGCCGTCCTTCAGCTTGAACTCGCCGCCGGTGGCAATCTCGCCCTCATAGCTGCCGGTGTAGTGATAGCTGCCTTCGAGGGGTTTGTCATTCAGGGTCATTTCAAGCCGGAAGGTGAACTGCTCGCCGACATTGCCGCCGGTCTGCACCTTGGCAATCGTCAGGCTGGTCTCGTTGACCTTGTTGACAAAGACGATGCTGTCCGTCTCCTCGCCGTCCTTCAGGATGGTCTTGTCCGCCTTGAGCGTACCGTCGCCCAGGTCGGTCACCTCCACAAGGACTGTGTATACGGTTTCGTCATAGGTCAGGGTGTCGTCGTCGCCCGCCGTCTCAATGACCGTGTAGGTATGGGTGCCGAGATCATCCAGAGTGTAGGAGATTGCCGGGAAGGCGAAGGTACCGGACGCGGTCGAGGCGGTCCGGGCAACCGTCGCGCCGTCTTCCCTGACTTCGAAGGTGAACTCTCCTTCCTTCAGTTCCCTGCCCTCAAGGTACTTGACACCGGTCAGGGTCACGGAGCCTTCGGCCTCGTAGATGTTGACGAATTCGTTCTCTTCGCCGTTGGGTTTGGCTTCCACTGTCAGGGTGCCGTCGCCGTTGTCGACCACCGTCACAGTGATGCCATAGGTGCTGCTCGCGTAGGTGTAACCGTCCGCGCTGCCCTCGACCTCGGTCATCGTATAGGTGAACACGCGGCTCTTCACGTACTCGCCGTCCACCAGGAGGTCATCCTGGTCGTAGGTCAGCGCAGTGAATACCACGCTGCCGTCTGCCGTATTGGTGACAGTTTCAATCTCGCCGTCCGCGTCCGACAAGGTGAAGCTGAACTGACCGTCCTCAAGCTCGCGGCCTTCCAGGATCTTCACGCCG
>CADANQ010000084.1 GCA_902789365.1 uncultured Eubacteriales bacterium | reverse complement strand
AGGGCCAGGTATGAAAACGGCGTGCTGAGCCTGAAGATCCCCAGGAAAGAAACCACAAAGGTCCCTGATAAGAAACAAATCCTGATCGAAGGATAAAATCCCAAACCTCATCAACCGTCGGATCAAAAATCCGGCGGCTTTTTTTGCGTTTTTTTGCGCCGCCCCCGGGGCTTATCCCAATAACCCGTCCCCCGCGACCGTTTCTTGCGCCGCCGCCCCAGGGTGTTTATCCCAGTAACCCGTCCCCCGCGACCGTTTCTTGCGCCGCCGCCCCAGGGGCTTTTTTCCGCAGCCCGTCCCCCGCTAGGCCCATTTTTCTATCTTTGCGTCGTATCTTTTCACACGCTCAATGGCTTCGTTCAGCTGTATCACATATTCGTCGAACGCTTCCTGGGCGATCTCGTTCTCAAATTTCAGATGCTGCAGCCATTTCATGTGCGCTATGGTCCAGTTCTTTTTTGTCCCGTGGAACTCTTTTCGCCATCGTATGCAGTGCTATGGACATCCATTCCCACGTAGAGTATACTTGCCATGTAGTGCTCCTCCTTTGCATGCGGTAATCCCTGCAGCTTTCTTTTCAATCCAAGCTTACAGGTAAATCCACGTTCTTGCAATCGTGGGGCACTACATATTATCCCCCTGTGTTCTTTACATTCGGTTTTTCAGTATATCGGTCCCCGTCTCCAGCATCCGGAACGCGGTATCCCTCAGCTCCGCGATGCTGTCGTACACCGCGTCCTCCGATAAGACCCCCGCCCGGAAGCCCTCCGGCAGTTCGCCTTCCCGGTCCGCGTACCAGTCCTCGCTTCCGTAATACGAAAACAGCCGGATCGTCTTTTCACGCAGGCCGTTCAGCCTGTCAAGCTCCTCCCTCAGCGAACGGACGGCCCCGTCCAGTTCGTTCAGGCAGTTTTCCATTTCGCCGATTCTTTTGAGGTCAGGCACTTTGCGCATCTCCTTTCCCGCGCTCCCTCGCTTCATACGATATCATCCAATTTCCGCCGCGGCGTATTCGTCCCTGTGATATCATGTCGGCAAAGGCCCGTAAAGGAGGTACCATGGAATATACGCATCATTGCCTGTCCCCCCTGGGCGGCATCACCCTTTCATGCGACGGGGACGCGCTGACGGGGCTGTGGTTCGACGGACAGAAGCACTTCGCCGAAACGCTATCGGAGATTCATGAGGAGCGGTATCTCCCGGTCTTCAGGGACGCCGAGCTTTGGCTGGATCTGTATTTTTCCGGAAAACAGCCGGACTTCACGCCCCCGCTCCGGCCCCGCGGCACGGCGTTCCGCAGGGCCGTCTGGGACGTCCTTCTTTCGATCCCCTACGGCCGCACCATAACCTACGCCCAGGCCGCGCGTATGCTGGGATGCCCGTCTCCCCGGGCGGTGGGAAACGCCGTGGGGCGCAACCCCATATCCCTGATCATTCCCTGCCACCGGGTGGTGGGAAGCGACGGAAGACTGACGGGCTACGCCGGCGGCACGGACAGGAAGGCCGCTCTCCTTGAACTGGAGCGGACCGGGATCCTCCGGCGCCGGAGGACTGATATAAACCGCGCGGAAGCGCGGATCGATTCGGTTTGCGGACAGGATCAGTAGACCGTCGCGCCCGAGGTGTCGATGATCTCCCAGCGGCCGTCTTTTTTGACCGCTGCGAACCCTTCGGAAAATTCGGTCGCGTCCTCATACGCGGACGGAATAACGATCCTGAAATTCATGTCCATATAGCCCCAGAAATCCAGCTGTTCCACCCGGATCAGCCCGTCCCCGGGAAGGGTGTCGAAGGTTTCGTACACGGGCCGGACGACGAATTTGCCTTCGGCCATGTCCCAGACTCCGAAACGCGCCGTGCCATCCGTGCCCTTTTTGCCGACGCGCAGCATGCCCTCACAGTCCCTGATGCGGGCGATATCATACCATTCGGGGGCCATCACCTCGTTGAACGAGGCGTCCAGCAAGCCCATGTGGTTCTCGAAATCCTGGCAGAAATAATACCATTCGGCGACCTTCCCGGCGTATTTCGTCCCGAAGGCGTAGAGGATCTGCCCGTTCGACGCGTCGATCAGGTACGCGGAATCGTCCCGCTTCGCAATCGCCGTTCCGTCGGAGACGCGGTCGATGGAATCCCAGGTGCAGGGCGCTGTCACCCTGCCGCTCCGGTCCATCAGGCCGTATTTGCCGTTTTTCTTCACGGTAATCATGCCGTCGTACCAGGCGGAGCCGAGGTACTCATATTCCAGGGGGAAGACCTCGCCGCCGTTTAAGTCGATCATGCCGTAGAAGCCGTTTCCTTTGGGACTGCCGTACTCGTTCAGTTCGCCGCGGTAAACGCATATCATGCCGTCCGAGCAGATACCGTAGAAATAATCATAGCCGTCCATACGGATCATGCTGCCGTCGGCGGTATTGAGGATTGTTCTGCCCTCCGGGCCCTTCAGCGTGTAGCAGCCCTCCCCCATATATTCGATGTTGCCGTATTCGACGGGAACGACATATTCTCCCCGGGTGTTGATCAGCCCGCATTTGCCGAGGTATTCCCTGGTCCTGCTGTCCCACTTCGGATAGATGAAGGTAGGAGATACCTCAACCTCCCCGCGGTAAACGAACGCCAGTCCGGTATCCTCCTCGAAGGGCCTCACATAATTCCACCCGTCCGTAAGATATTCGCCCCCGGGGCTTACAAAACCGGCGACGTCGCCCTTCAAAAACGCGGCCCATCCGCATTCCGGCGCATAGACCTTCCCCGCGGACCGGAACACGGCCTCGTACCCGTCTTCCGCCAGCACTTCCGCCGCGGTCCGCGGCTTCACGGCCATCGCCCCGGCCAGCGTCGCCGCGTCAAGCCTGCGCACCTGGCCGAATATGCCTTCCTTTTGCATATAGCTGTGAAAGCTGTCGATGGTTCCGACAGATCCGTTGAAATTGCCTATGTTTATATTGATATAGCTGGAAAACGGAGAAATCCAGAAATATTGGGTGCCTGTATAGGCGATGAGCATCGTAAGCCCGCTCATATCCGCCATGTAATACGCGATCACCTTGTCCGGATCGAATACCTTCCTGTCAAGGCCCGCGTCGACATCCATCAGCAGGAGGGCGGCGACGCGGTACATCGTCTTTTCATCCTTCGACGCGTCCTTCCATCTGATAAAGCCGGAGAATTCCTCGTTATACATCCTGTACGGCACCTGCCAGCTGCCGTCGTCGCTCCGTACCGCGTCCGCGGCAAACCCCGGACAGGCGGAAGAGACCGCCAGCATAGCGCAGATCAGAAGGCAAAAAAGTTTCTTCACGGAATATGACCTCCCGGTTCGTATTTTTCAGTTTCGATTATACCAGTTTTTCTTTCCTCGGGACAGCGAAATTCCGGATTGTAAACAATTCTCCATAAAAAAATCCCGGACGGAACAAAACCCGCGGAATCCCCGTTTGTATATATGAAGCACGGAAAATGTGATCCGCGGACCGTGCGGGGGCATTCCTCCGACATCGACGGAAAATAAGAAGGGAGACAGGAAAAATGAAAAGAATCGACAAATGGCTGTGCGCTCTGCTGGCGGGAATCATGTTATTCCTGCTGCTGCCGGCAGCGGCGGAGAACGATGGCGGCGTACCGGAAGTCCTTGCGGGCGTCGTCCTCCTGAAGGAAGGCGACAGCGGGGACGCCGTGGCCGCCCTCCAGCAGCGCCTGAAGGCGCTGGACTACAGGGAGACCGAAACGGACGGGACATACGGAAAAGGCACCGCGGAGGCCGTCATGAAATTCCAGAAGGTTTCCGGCCTCATGCGGACAGGCATGGCCGACCGGGTGACCATCGAAATGCTTTTCAGGGATGACGCGGAGGCGAATCCCGAATTCCGTCCCCGGGAATCCCGCGGCGAGGAATACGTCCTGTACGAGGACAGCGCCTGGGGCTACGCGCCGGCGCCTGTTGCTACCGGCATGCCGGTGCCTCTTTATACCGGTGCCCCGGCCATGAAGACAGCCGCGGAAACCGGGTATTTTGACACCAACGAATACAGCGCTTTCACGGACAACCGTTTTCGCGCCGTCGGGACCGCGCCCCTCTCCACCTTCGCGGCGGAGGTGGACACGGCGTCCTACGCCCAGTTCCGCCGCCTCGTGCTGGCGGGCAGCGTTCCCCCTCCCGACGCGGTGCGGACAGAGGAGATGCTGAATTACTTCTCCTACGATTACGCCGCCCCCTCGGCGGGCGAGCCCTTCGGCGTTACCATGGAGGTCGGCCCCTGCCCCTGGAACAGTCAGACACAGCTGCTCCTCATCGGCCTCAGGGCCGAAGAAGTACAGATCCCCGAGGGGCAGGGACAGAACCTGGTCTTCCTGATCGATACCTCGGGCAGCATGAAGGGCGCGGACCGGCTGGACCTGGTGAAGCGCGCCTTCCTCCTGCTCCTTGACACCCTGGGGCCGGAGGACACCGTTTCCATCGTCACCTACGCCTCCGGCGACCGCGTGGTCCTGGAGGGCGTCAGCGGCGGGGAAAAGACCCGCATCATGGAGGCGATCTCGGACCTGTACGCCTCCGGCTCCACCAACGGCGGGGCGGGCATCACCCGGGCCTATGAGATCGCGGAAAAGTACATGATCCCCGGCGGCGTCAACCGCATCATTCTCGCCACCGACGGCGACCTGAACGTGGGCGTCACCTCGGAGGGCGATCTGGCCCGCCTGGTCATGGACAAAAAGCAGAACGGCGTTACCCTGACGGTGATGGGCTTCGGCTACGGCAATTACAAGGACAACAAAATGGAGGCCCTGGCCCTCTACGGCGACGGGACCTACTGGTACATCGACACCGTTCACGAGGCCCGGCGGGCGCTGGTCACCGAGGCCGGCGGCCGGTTCGTGACCGTGGCGAAGGACGTAAAGCTCCAGGTGGACTTCAATCCGGCGTATATCAAGGGCTATCGCCTGATCGGCTATGAGGACCGGCTGCTGGCGCCCGAGGACTTTGCCGACGACAGCGTGGACGGCGGCGAGATCGGCAGCGGCCACCGGGTCACCGCCCTGTACGAGATCGTGCCCGCGGGAAGCGATTTCGACGTGGGAGAGGCGCAAAGCCGCTACGGCGAAACCGTGCCCGGAAACGAAAACGGCGAATGGCTCACCGTCAGCATCCGCTGCAAGGCCCCGGACAGGGACGAAAGCGACCTGTACTCCTATCCCCTGACCGCCGAAGCCGCCGCCCTGCCCTTCACCGACAACCTGCGCTTCGCCGCGGCGGTGGCGGAGACGGCCATGGTCCTCCGGGACAGCCCCTACCGCGGCACCGCTTCCTTCGCCGGCGCGGCGGAAATGCTGCGGGAATGCGGCAATGTCCTGGGCGACCCCTATAAGGAGGAATTCCTCTACCTGGTCAATCTGCTGGAACGGGGCCGGTAAAACCCGGTTCCCCGGACCCCGACATAAAAATATATACCCCAAAGCGGAAGGAGAGGCTCCCAAAGACGGGAGCCTCTTTTTTTGCGCCGCCCGTGGGGCATATTTCCGTACTCCGTCCCCCGCGTTCCGGCTTTCTTCTTGCGCCGCCCACGGGGTCTTGTATCCTTCAGGTTCCCCGCGTTCCGGCTTTCTTCTTGCGCCGCCCGCGGGGTCTTTTCCCCTTCATGTTCCCCGCGTTCCGGCTTTTTCTGCGCCGCCTTGCTTACGGCAGCCTCAGCGCCTCGGTGATCGCTTCGCAGAAGGTGGGGTGCGGGCGGACGGCCCGGGCCATTTCCTCCATGGTCAGGCCCAGGGACAGGGCCAGGGTGAATTCGCCGATCATGTCCGACGCCCGCTCGCACATCATCCTGACGCCCAGGAGGCGGCGGGTTCCCTTCTCAAACACCACCCGGATGAATCCCCGCTCGGCGCCGGTCAATACCGTTTTGCCGTTGGCGGTCATGGGGAACTTGCGGCTGTCCGCGTCGATGCCGGCACTCTTCGCCTCCTCCTCCCCCATCCCGGCGCAGGCGATCTCCGGATCGGTATACACGCAGGAGGGGATGAAGCGCATGTCCGCGCAGGGCGGCAGGCCGGCCATGCGGCGCACGGCGTTCCTGCCCGCCGCCGAGGCGGCGTGGGCCAGCATCATTCCGCCGGTCACGTCGCCGACGGCCCAGACACCGGGAAGGTCGGTTTCGCCGTATTCGTTCACTATGATCCGCCCGCGCTCGGTCTTCGGCTGCGCGCCGGGCGCGAAGAGGCCCCCGGTGTAAGGACGCCTTCCCACGCTGACAAGCACGCAGTCCGCCTCCGCTCTCCCGCCGCCGTACTCGCAGACCAATGTCCCGTCCGCGCCGGGAAGGATCCGGTTCACCTGCGTGCCCGTCAATACATTGACGCCCCGCTTTTTAAAAAGCATCTTCAGGCTTTGGGCGATCTCCTTATCCAGGCTCGGAAGCAATTGCGGCATGGCCTCGATCACCGTGACCGCGGCGCCCAGCGCGGCGTACACCTCCGCGAATTCCGCGCCGATGACGCCGCCCCCGATGATTACGAGCCTGCCGACGGGCCTGTCGTTCTCAAGCAGTCCGTCGCTGGTAACAACGCCGGGAAGATCGATGCCGGGGATCGGCGGAAGGGCGGGGACGGAGCCGGTGGCCAGGAGGATGTTTTTCGCCCTGAGGATCTCCTCCCCCCCGCCGGACCGGACCGATACCGTCCCGCCGCCCCGAAGCGCGGCGGTCCCGCGGATCAGCGCAATCTTTTTCCTTGCGGCCGTTCCTTCGATCCCCTTGCGGAGCTGAAGGACCGCCTCGTTTTTTCTGTCCCGCATGCGGGCATAGTCCACCGCAATCTCTCCGGGGGCGATCCCGAAGGCGGCCGCCTCCCTCATCTCCCGGTAAAGGCCCGCGGCGTGCAGGAAGGACTTGGTGGGGATGCATCCGCGGTTGAGGCAGGTGCCTCCCGGCGCGTCCTTCTCCACCAGGGCGGTCTTCATGCCCAGGTCCGCGGCCTCAAAGGCCGCCTCATATCCGCCCGGACCCGCACCGATCACGATCAGGTCAAAGGTGTTTGTATCCATGCTCCCGGCGCTCCTTCCGAATCGTTCTGGTCGACTTTTCCGTCCGTCAGACAAGGCACGGCCCCGCGGGGCGGAAAGTCGCCCGCGGGGGCCGTACGGTCAGCCTTCGATCAGGAAGCGCCTTCGGTTTTGACGAATTCCTCATAGGCCTCGGCGTCCATCAGGTCCTCGGCGCCGCTGATGTCCTCAGCCATCACAAACCAGGCCTCGTAGGGGGTCTCGTTCATCTTTTCGGGGGCGTCCGCCAGCTCCTCGTTCACCTTCGCCACGGTCCCGGTCACCGGGGAATTGACGTCGGACACCGCCTTCACGGATTCCACGTCGGCAAAGGCCTCGCCGGCGGTCAGGGCGTCGCCCTCGGAGGGCAGGTTGACGAACACCAGGTCGCCCAGCTGGTCCTGGGCAAAATCGGTGATGCCGATGTAGGCGGTCTTTTCGTCGGTGAAGCGCACCCATTCGTGGGTCCTGGTGTACTTAAGCTCTTTCGGGAAGTTCATTTTATTATCCTCCTCTTTATTTTGGTTTTTTACTTTTTGTAGAAGGGCATGGGGACGATTTCGGCCTCCACCATCCTGCCGCGCACGTCCACCTCCACATGGGTCCCGATGCCGGCATGCTCCCGGTCCAGGATGGCCATCGCCGCGGAACAGCCGATGTAGGGGCAGTGGGTGCCGGAGGTGGTCTGCCCGATCTTCCGTCCGTCAAGGTACACGTCCTGGTGTTCCCTCAGGATGCCCCGGCCCACCGCCTTCAGCCCCACCCGGCGCCGCGGGGGCTGTCCCGCGGCTTCAAGGGCGCTTTTGCCGATAAAGTCCGGCTTGTCCATTTTGACAAAATAACCGAGGCCTGCGGTCAGGGGCGATATGGTGTCACTGAGCTCGTGCCCGTACAGGGGCATGGAGGCCTCCAGGCGCAGGGTGTCCCGGGCGCCCAGGCCGCAGGGGATCAGGCCCTCGTCCCGGCCGTTTTCAAGCAGCGCGTTCCACATTTCCTCGGTCTTCTCCGCCGGCACATACAGTTCAAACCCGTCCGATCCGGTGTAGCCGGTGCGGGAAACAATGCACTTGATTCCGCCCACGTCCCGGTCCCACAGGGCGTGATAGCCCTTTTGCGGGATATTTTCCGGGGCGGTCATTTTCTTCAGGATCTTTTCCGCCGCCGGGCCCTGCAGGGCGATCTGGCCCCAGGCGTCCGATACGTCGTTAAGGACCGCGTCCCCGAAGAGGTGCTCCTTCATCCAGGCGACGTCCTTTTCCCTGTTGGAGGCGTTCACCACGATGAAGTACCTGTCCCCGGATACCTTGTAGACGATCAGGTCGTCCACCGTCCCGCCGTTTTCGTTGCACATGGGGCTGTAGCGGGCCTGTCCGTCCTCCATGCGGGTGTAATCGTTGGTGAGGAGCATGTTCAGGTTTTTCACCGAATCCGGCCCCTCCAGGGTCACCTCGCCCATATGGGACACGTCGAACAGCCCGCAGGCGGTCCTGACAGCCATATGCTCCCGGATGACGCCGGTGGGGTACTGCACCGGCATTTCGAACCCGCCGAATTCCACCATCCTGCCCCCGAGGCGCACATGCGCGCCGTAGAGCGGCGTCCGTTTCAGTTCCATTTGTTTCTCCTTTCCGTTCCGTACGCGGAAACTGGAAATATTGCATGGTTTTTTATTTGCCGGTCCCCCGGACCTGTTCCAGGATCATGTCCGCCACGTCCGCGGCCATGCGCTCCCTCTGCGCCCCGCCCGGGGCGGGGACCGCGTCCAGGACGCGGCGCGCCATGGCCCCGCTTTCGTACGGGCAGCCCTCCAGGGCGCGGGCGATCATCCGGATCATATCGGCGTCCATGGCGTCGGAAAGGCACGCCGCCTCCCGCACGCTGCCCTCCCGGACGGCCATTTCAAGCCTGACGCCGCCCCAGGGAAAGCGCTTTTCCGCCGCGGCGGAAAAGGGGATGCGCCGCCCCAGGATCCATTCATCGGAGGCCATCAGCGCCCTTTCCCTTCGGACCTCTTCCCCGTCGGGAACGCTCCTTTGGGCCGGAGCAAGGCCGTACACCTCCCGGAAGGCCTCCAGCAGGGCGCTTTCCAGCATGGCCCGGTCCAGGGAAGGACAGAAGCTCTTCAGGTTGACCACCCTTTTGCGCACCGAGGACACCCCCCGTGAGGAGAGCTTGGCCCGGGGAGGGGTCAGGGCCTCCTCCATCCTTTCCAGGTCCACGTCCATCATCAGCGTGCCGTGATGGCAGCAGCGGAGCGATTTTTCGAAATACGCGCTGCCGGAAAACTTGCGGCCCTCCGCCTCGATGTCGTTCCTTCCGGTCCCCTCCGCCGGGACGCCCAGCGCCCGGACCGCCCGGAGGATCACCTCGGTCTGCCTTACGGGATCGTAGTCCTCTTTGCGCGCAGCGAAGGAAAAGTTCAGGTTGCCCAGGTCGTGGTAGACCGCCCCGCCGCCGGAAAGGCGCCGCGCCAGGCGGCCGCCCCGGGCCCGGAAGCGCTCCAGGGCGCATTCCTCCCAGGCGTTCTGGTTCCTGCCGATCACCACCGTGTCCCGGTTCTGCCACAGGAAGAGGACGCATTCCCCCTCTTTTACGCCCAGGGTCAGTATCTTTTCAAGGGCCAGGTTTTCGTAAGGGTCGTCCCCTTCGGCGCGGAAGTACTCAAGCGCCGAAATCATAGCGTATCACCGGCTTGCGGGCGGCCTTTACCTCGTCGGGCCTGCGGATACGGGTGGTCAGGGGCGCGAGGTGCGCCTTTTCGGGCTCCCTCCGCGCGTCCTCAAGGGCCTTCAGGAACGCCCGGGCGGCCTCCTCCAGGGTCTCCTTCGTTTCGGTCTCCGTCGGCTCCGCCATCAGCGCCTCATGCACGATCAGCGGGAAATACATGGTGGGCGGATGGATGCCGTAATCGATGAGCGACTTGGCGATGTCCAGGGCCGAAACCCCGGTCTCCTCCTTCAGTTTTTCCAGGGTCATCACGAATTCGTGCATGCAGACGGCGTCATAGGCCATGGGGTAGGCGCCTTTGAGAAGATGCATCAGGTAATTGGCGTTCAGGACGGCGTTGGCCGCGGTCGCCGGCACGCCCTCCCGCCCGATGGACAGGATATAGGCGAGGGCCTTCACCACCACCAGGAAATTGCCGCCGAAGGACCGCACGTCCCCGACGCGCTCCTTCGCTTCCTCACGGACAAGCGCCCCGTCCTTTTCGTTCACCCGCCAGCCCGGCAGGAAGGGGGCCAGGAACTTTTTGCAGCCCACCGGGCCGCTGCCCGGGCCGCCGCCGCCGTGGGGCGTGGCGAAGGTCTTGTGCAGGTTGACGTGCACCACGTCAAAGCCCATGTCCCCGGGCCGGACGATGCCCATGACCGCGTTCAGGTTGGCGCCGTCGTAGTAGCAGAGCCCGCCCGCTTCGTGGACGATGCGGGTGATTTCGGCGATGTTCCTGTCGAACAGGCCCACGGTGTTGGGGTTTGTCAGCATCAGTCCGGCGATGTCGTCCCCCGCGGCGGCCCGAAGTGCCCGAAGGTCCACGCAGCCCTTTTCGTCCGAGGGGATGTTCACCACCTCAAAGCCCGCCATCGCCGCGCTGGCGGGGTTGGTGCCGTGGGCGGAATCGGGCACCAGAATCTTTCTGCGCCCCGTTTCCCCGCGGGATACGTGCCAGGCCTTGATCAGCATCAGCCCGGTGAACTCCCCGTGGGCGCCGGCCGCGGGCTGCAGGGTAACGGCGTCCATGCCGGTAATCTCCGCAAGGCATTTTTCCGTCGTCCGCATCACCTCAAGGCAGCCCCGGACGCTTTCGTCCTCCTGCAGGGGATGGACGCCGGCAAAGCCGGGCAGCGCCGCCAGGTCCTCGGCCACGGCCGGGTTATATTTCATCGTGCAGGAGCCCAGGGGATAGAATCCGCCGTTGACGCCCCGAGTTTCCCGGGCAAGCTCGGTATAATGCCGGTCCACCTGCACCTCGCTGAGCCGGGGCAGGTTCAGTTTCCTCTCCCGCGGTTTGAAGTCCGGCGCCGTCATTTTCACGTCCGGCTCCGGAATGTAATCGGTCCCCCGCCCGTCGACGCTTCTTTCAAAAATCAGCTTCACCGTTTAAGCGCCTCCTTTACGATGTCCGCCGCCCGGTCCATGTCTTCCCGGCCGTTCATTTCCGTGGCGCACCACAGCATCCTGCCGTCCCCCAGGGGCAGCCCGCCGAGGATGTCCGCCTGATCCAGCGCCCGCAGGATGTCCCGTACCTTTTCATCATCCGGGGCCCGCGTAACGAACTCATGGAAGAAGGGGCGGTCGTGGACCTTTGAAAGTCCGGCCTCAGAAAGCTTCTCCCTTAAGTAATGCGCGTTGGCGTAACAGGAAAGGGCCGCCCTCCTCAGGCCCTCCGGGCCCATCGCCGCCAGGTACACCGAGGCGGTCAGGGCGCACAGCGCCTCGTTGGAGCAGATATTGGAGCCCGCCTTTTCCCTGCGGATGTGCTGTTCCCTGGCCTGCATGGTCAGCACATAGCAGCGCTCGCCGTTGATGTCCGTGGTTTCGCCCACGATCCTGCCGGGGAGTCTGCGGACCATTTTTTCCTCCGCCGCCATAAAGCCCAGGTACGGCCCGCCGAAGCCCAGGGGCATTCCCAGGGGCTGGCCCTCGCCCACGGCGATGTCCGCGCCGCACTCCCCCGGGGTCCTCATGACCGCCAGGGCAATGGGATTGCAGCTCATGACCAGTTTGGCCCCGGATAAATGGACGATTTCCGCCAGCGCGCCGGCGTCCTCCTCGCAGCCGAAGAAGTTCGGCTGCTGGATGACAAGGCAGGCGGTCTCCCCGTCCAGCATGCCCCTCAGGGCGTCCATGTCCGTGACGCCGTCCTTTTCGGGGACCACGGCCACCTCCGCGTCCCGCCCGAAAGCATAGGTGCGCACCACCGAAAGGATCTTCGGGTCCACCGTCCCGGAAACGAGCGCCTTGCGGCGCTTTTTGTCCCGGCACATTTCACAGGCCTCCGCCGCCGCCGACGCGCCGTCGTATACGCCGGCGTTGGACGCGGCCATGCCGGTCAGTTCGCAGATCTCCGTCTGGTATTCGAAGATGGACTGCAAAAGGCCCTGGCTGATCTCGGCCTGGTAGGGCGTGTAGGCGGTGCGGAATTCCTCCTTGCCGCACACCTCGCCCACGATGGAGGGGATGTAATGACGGTATGCCCCGGCCCCCCGGAAAACCGAAGCGTACACGCGGTTTTTCCGCGCCGCCTTTTCCAAGGCGCGGCGGACCTCCATCTCGGTCCCCGCGGACGGAATGTCAAGGCCCCCCTTCAGCCTTAATTCCTCCGGGATCCCCGCCCGGGCGTACATGTCGTCGAAGCTTTGAAACCCGCAGGCTTCAAGCATCTCCCGCTGCTCATTTTCCGTATTCGGAACATAGGTCCCCATGGCTTCACCTCCCGCAATGCGTTGCGCTGTACCGCGCGCTTTTTCCGCCCCCGCGGACGGGAGCATAAAAAAAGACGCGCAGGGTCAGTCCAGCTGACCTCTGTACGCCCTGTTTCTTTACCTGAAAGATTCGGCGGAATCCCCTTTGGGCAAGCCGCCTTGCTTCTTCGGTGTGAACCCACTTTCCAGGGATGCGTCCGCGCCCGGTACTTTTACCTGAGAGTTTGCAGCCAACGGCTGTTGCCCCTTCGGTTCCCGCGTGTCCGCGGGCCTCTCCCGGACCCTTCCTCCGCATAAGCATTGTAGCACGCGGGCGGGAAAAAGTCAAAAAATATTCCCGCCGCGCATTGCCCGGAAATATAAACCCGTTCGGTAACTGTTCAGTCGTGTGTGAAGGAGAACAAACGTATGGCAGCAGCGGGGAGGTATCGGAGGGATCTCCCTCCGATTATCATCCGCTTCAGCGGCGTGTAACGGCTGATCGGGTACACGGTCCCGATGCCGCCCCGGCGAGGGGT
>CADANQ010000083.1 GCA_902789365.1 uncultured Eubacteriales bacterium | reverse complement strand
CCGTTACACGCCGCTGAAGCGGATGATAATCGGAGGGAGATCCCTCCGATACCTCCCCTCTGCTGCCATACGTTCGTTCTCCTTCACACACGACTGAACAGTTACCCATAATCATTATAAAGGGAGAGTGTTAATGTGTCAATTGGCTGATTTTGATTCTGATTCCAAATCAGCCAAACATATTTCATCTCCGTGGTGTTCAGCGTTTCGCTTTTTATGAAACTGAGTCTAACGAATTCTGTCAGAATCCGTCAGACTCATTATCCCATCTTTTCTTTTTCGGAGCGATGTGTCTTTTATTGAGCGATTATGCCATTTGAATGGAACCATAAGCGCTAAATGTTCCGCGCCTGCCTTTGCATGGCAAACCGTTCCAGGATCCCTTCAGCCCAGGGCATCAGGTCATTGATGGAAGCTTTCGGGTTTTCCGCGAAGCGTTCCGGCAGAACAACCCCGGCGAATGCAGGAAAAGCTTTATACTCCCCCGGAGAAAACAGATCAGGAAAAGCCCTCCGTATCCCGCAGGATCTCGGCCAGCACTTTATAGTCCAGATACTGTATACCCTCTGCGCCCTGATGGATCTTCTCCGCCAGGGCGCTGTGATAATATATATCCATGGCTTTTTCCAGTGAAAACCCGTTCTTTTCCGCGATATACGCGATCAAACGTTCCTCAAGATTTTCCCGGTATGTTTCTTCCAGGGCATTTTCATTCAATGGTCATGCCTCCCAGCTGCATTCAAACGCCAACAGTCTTTCAACAGCGTCCTGAGTGACAAAGGCGATCTGATCATAATCAGGATATACTTTGATCTCCCGCAGTGCTCTTTCCCTGTCCCAGATGCCGGAATGATACATATCCACCACCCGGAATACCTTATCATTCGCAACCTTGCCGATGATCAGGTCATATTGCTGATATACTGTTTTCTCGTCGCGGCAATCACATACAAAGTCGATCCATTCTGTCAGGTCATCCGTAAAAGATTTGACCCGCAGCCCGGACATATCATCGCTCATTCTGTACTGATTGACGATTGCTTTTCCGTGTGTCAAATCAGCTTTCCGTCTTGCCCAGCGTTCAGCCTGTTCCCGTAAGCTTGTAACATAAAAACCACGGCCAAAGTCAAGCGCTTTGTAGGAATGCCATACATCCGGATGGTCCACGACCTGGGAAGAACCGTGAAAAACCATCATATAACGATCCCTCTATTCTTCAGGTACTGTTGAATGTCTTCCAAAATATATCTGCTGGACTGGGTATGAAGTACATCATAATGCGGCACAAGATACCCTTGAATACACCCGGAACTCTTAAGTATCTGATATACCCTTGACGGAGACAGCCCCCATTGGTTCGCACATCGGTGGATCATGTAGACCACAAATGACAGCGTGTCCCTGTTCATAGAACTGCACTCCTTTTAACCCGGGGCCGGATTTGCTTTTTCTCCTGTTCCGTCCACCCGCTTTCCGGCTAAAGCATATCACATCTCCTGATTCCCGGCAACGCTTTTTTGCGCCGTAAGTCTTGTACTCACAGCTTTTGTCATGAGGCGCGGAGCCTTCCGTCCCTACGCCTTCCCCTCCAGCTTTCTTACCCGCTCCGCGCAGTCGATGATCTTTTCCTTCCATTCGTCGTCCTCCTCGTACACCCGGAGCACGCGGAAGCCGTACTGCGCCGCGGCGGAACAGATTTGCTGCTCGTCGTCGATATGCAGGGAGATCCGCTCAGGCGGGTATTCCTCAAATTCACGTTTGTCCCCGGCGAAAGCAAGCCTCCGTCGGAAAACCCGGGGACCCCGCCGTTTTCATGTTTTGCTTTTTGCATTCGGGTAAAGGATACCACAATTCGTATCCGTCGGCAATGATTTTCCGGCCCTTTCTGTTGTACATAGGCTGCCGCCCGCCTTTTCGCGGTACAGTGTGCGCATTCAATTCCGCGCTCTGTCATGCCCGGATTTATTCAACATACTTGGAAGGCCCGGTAAGCCTTCCCCGCGTACGGGGAAGGGGGACCGCCGTAAGGCGGCAGGTCACGGGACACCCCGGCCTCCTGTCGTCGGCCCCCCGTGACAAAGGATGAGGTTCCCCCCGCGGCGGCGCGGAACAGGCGGTTTGGGAGTCAACAACGGTATATCCCTCCGGATGAACCGCCGCACGAGGAACCCGTCGGCTTCGACGTCCCGGACCGCCCGGAAAAAAGGGGACTGCCCCTCCCCGGCCGATTGCGGCCGGCGGCGGGCAGTCCCGGATTGAGCGGAATCATTCGCCGAATATTATATATTTACGCGCGCTTCTTCCGTTCGCCCGTCCGCGGTTTATTCCCGGACCCAGACCCGCATGTCCTTTTCCTCCCGGTTGGCCCAGGCGTAATAGGGGATGGCGGTCAGGGTCTGGGGAACGTAGACGGGCCTGTGTTCGCTGTAAAGCCCGTGGGCGGTATCGGCCCGGCGGTATCCCGGGATCTTCAGCAGCCGGACGCCGCCGAGCAGATCCGGCATGAATTCCGAAACCTCGATCTCCGCGTCCGGGTCGGCCTTCAGGTTCCAAAGGGGCTCGGGATTGTCGCAGCCCTCCAGACAGTAGATCATCGGGCCGAAGGCGAAGGAAACGCAGCCGGCGTCGTGGCGGACATGCTCGTTGGCGTAAAGCCTGCGGGGCTTCATCGGGAGGATCATCAATATCCTGTGGCTGCCCTTTGAAAGCGCCAGGCGGACATAGCCTTTTTCGGGCCTGACCTCCGCGGGCACACCGTCCACGGTCAGCGTCGTTTCCTCCGGGCGGGCCCAGCCGGGCACACGCAGGAAGACATTCAGGTCCTCCCGGACCTCCACGGTATAATGCATCTCTCCCTCCCAGGGATACCGGGTCTCCAGGGTGATTTGGGCCCGGTCGAAGTCCAGGGTACCGTCCAGGTACTGGCTCAGGACAATGCCGCCGTCGATCTCCCGCGCGCTGTACTCGTACAGCGAGGTCATAAGCCTGGCCACGTTGGGCGGGCAGCAGGCGCAGGCGAACCATTTGGGCCGGGCGGGCAGGGCGTGCTCCAGGCCCTTTTCCTTTCCGGACACCCCCTGGACGGCCTCCAGCGGATTGACGTAATAGAACCGGTCGGCGTTCAGGCTGACGCCGGCGGGGATCACGTTGAACAGCTCCCGTTCCACCATGTCGTCCAGCGCGCCGTCCGTTTTCAGCCGGGACATGGCCCGGGCAAAGAAGCACAGCGCCACCGAGGCGCAGGTCTCGGCGTAGGCGGTGTCGTTGGGCAGCTCCCAATCGCACATAAAGGCTTCGCCCATGGCAGTGGCGCCCAGGCCGCCGGTTACGTACATTTTCCTGTTGACGGCGCTGTCCCACAGCGCCTCGCAGGCGGCGGCCAGGGTCTTGTCCCCGGTCTGGGCGGCAATGTCCGCCATGCCGGTGTACAGATACAGCGCCCGGACCGCGTGGCCCACGGCCTCCTTCTGCTGGCGCACCGGCATATGGGCCTGGGTGTAGATCAGGTTCAGCGCCGCCGGGCGGCCGGTCCAGTGATTGATCTGTCCCCGCCTCTCCCATTCGCCCCGGAAGAAGTTGGGCTCGGTCCCCCTCTGGTCGATAAAGAAGCGGCTCAGCTTCAGGTATTTTTCATTCCCGGTCTCAAGGTACAGCCGGTACAGGGCCAGCTCCGCCTCGGGATGGCCGGGATAGCCGTGAAGCTTGTTCTCCTCCGGCCCCAGCACCGTGTCGATGTGGTCCGCGAAGCGGCACATGATCTCCAGGAATTTCGTTTTCCCCGTCGCCTGGTGATAGGCGACCGCGCCTTCCGTCAGGTGACCGAAGCAGTACAGCTCGTGGCAGTCCTGCAAATTGGTCCACCGGCGGCCCTTTTCCTTCAGGGTATAGAAGGTGTTCAGGTAGCCGTCGGGCATCTGGGCCTTTTCGATGATGTCAACGATGTCGTCGATCTCCTTTTCCAGGGCGGGATCCTTCTTCAGCTTCAGGCTGTAGGCCGCCGCTTCGATCCATTTGCCGATATCGCTGTCCTGGAAGACCATGCCGTGGAAATCGCCTTCCTTCAGTCCCGCCGCGATGCGGAAGTTTTCGATGGCGTGGGAGGGTTCGGTGCCCGGGGCTTCGTCCTTGAGGATGGACAATTGCAGCGGGATCATTTTTTCCGTCACCTGGCGGATTCTGCGGCTCCAGAAGCCGTTTCCCAGGGTGTACTTCATCGGGATCACTCCGTTTCGTTTTTTATATGTTATGAAATCGCGCAAGCAAAGGAAGGTTTCCCGCGGCGCCCATCCGTCATTCCCCAAGCCTTTCCAGCACCGGGATCCGCTCGATGGGCGCCTCCAGGGTCACGGTCTGTCCGCCGTCATACACCCTTCCGGTGTCCGCGTCCCGCCAGGCGCAGCCGCCGGGCAGAATAACCTCCCGGGACGTGACGCCGGGCCAAAGGACCGGGGCCACCAGGTACTTTCCGCCGAACATGTACTGGTCCTTTACGTCCGCAAGGCTTTCGTCCCCCGGGAACTCATAGGCCATGGACCGCATCGGCGGCGTGCCGCGCGTGTGGGCCTCATGCATGATCTCCCTCAGGTAGGGGCGCATTTCCTCCCGCCGGAAAAGATATTTTTTCAGGATCGGGTAGGCTTCCTCTCCGTAGCTCCACACCTCGTTGCCGCACCCGGAGGGGAGCGCGTCGCTTCCGTCGGCGCGGCGCACCCTTTCCGTCGGCTTGCGGTCCCCGTGCAGGCGCATCACCGGGCAGTAGCAGCCCCACTGGAACCAGCGGATCAGAAGCTCGCGGAATTCCTCCTTATCGGGCCAGCCGTCGTGGAAGCCGCCGATGTCGGTGGTCCACCAGGGGATGCCCGCGGCCCCCATGCTGAGTCCGGCGCAGACCTGGCGGCGGAAATCCTCCCAGCGGCTCATGATGTCCCCGGACCACACCAGCGCGCCGTAGCGCTGGCTGCCGGCCCAGGCGCAGCGCAAAAGGTTCACCGGGTTCTCCATGCCGCATTCCTTCATGCCCTCGTAAAAACCGCGGGCATACATCTGGGGATAGATATTCCCCACCTGCTGGGCGCTGCCCAGGTGATAGCGGTAATTTTTGAATTCATAGGTGCCATATTCCGGCTCCGCCTCGTCCAGCCAGAAGATCCTGACGCCCTTGTCCCAGTAGTTTTTGCGGCACTTGTCCCACACGTATTTCCGCGCCCGGGGGTTGGTGGCGTCATAGAACATGCTGTCCTCCACGAAGCGCATGCCGATCTGCTCGCCGTATTCCGCCCGCACCAGGAGGCCCTTCTGCAGCATCTCCTGATAGTTTTCGCTGGTCAGCGCCACCTGAGGCCATACGCTGACCATCAGGGTGATGCCCATTTCCTTCAGTTCCTTCGCCATCGCCCCGGGGTCCGGGAAGAACTCGGGATCGAAACGGTAGTCCCCCATCCTGGGCCAGTGGAAGAAATCGCAGACGATAACGTCGATGGGCAGGCCCCGCTTTTTGTATTCCCTGGCCACGTTCAGAAGCTGCTCCTGGTTCCAGTAGCGCAGCTTGCACTGCCAGAAGCCCAGGCCGTATTCCGGCATCTCCGGGGCGAAGCCCGTCGCCCGGGCGTAGGCGAAGCTGATCTCCTTCGGGTCGGAACCCGCAACAACCAGGTAATCCATCTGCTTCGTCGACTCCGCCCGCCAGGTGGTCCGGTTTTTGCCGAAGCTCACCTCGCCCACGGCCGGGTTATGCCACAGGAACCCGTAGCCCCGGGAGGAGATGTAAAAGGGCACGCTGGCCTGGGAATTGCGGTGGGCCAATTCCAGCGTGGCGCCCTTCCAGTCCAGCGTTTCCTCCTGGTACTGGCCCATGCCGTAAATATGCTCCCCGTCCTGCCCCTCAAAGGTGACGGTCAGGGCAAAGTCCCCGCCAAGGCGCGGCTCGAATTTGCGGCTCTTCAGCGCCAGGGCGTTGGCCGGGGCGGTCTCCCTGATAAGCAGCTTCTCCCCGCTGTAAAAGGCGACGGTCGCGTAGCGGTGCCAGGCGTCCATGGTGACCTCGGCCGAAAGGGCGCCCACGGTGATACGGCCCCGCTCGTCCTCCGCCGTGACACTGCATTCGCATTCCGCCGGATCCTTAAGGGCCCAGCGGTCGTCGCGGATCTCCCCCATCAGGCAGGACCGCACCCTGAGCGCGTCCGGCCCCCAGGGCGTGATCATCAGCGTTTCGCCCCGGTTGCGCCACACGAGGCTGGTCCCGTCGGTTTCAAAATATCGCATGGTCCTCTCCTCTCTCCGCCGGGAGGATCGCCCGGCGCGCAGTCGCTGTTTCATGCCTCAAGCCCATGGATCCCCGAGCTCCGTTCAGAATCCCTGGTGCTCCCGGTCAAGGGCCTCCATGTCGGGATACAGGCGGTTGTACATATAATACCATTTCATCAGGCCCACCTGCCAGTAGGGATAAAAGCGCCGGCGGATATGGCTGTAGATGCCGCTGTGTCCGGGCAGGGTCTCGAACACGTTTTCCATGCCCTCCGCCGGGCGGATCCATTCCTCGGGATGCTCCCTGTCGCCCACCAGCACTGTCATTTCATCGCAGCACATGGCCACAGGCCCCCACATCAGGGCGCAGACGTCCTTATGCTGCTTATCGACCTGCGAAAAGCGGAGACGGTAGGGCAGGTCCAACTCCACCCGATCCCCGTCCTGCCAGACGCGGTCCAGGGTCAGCCAGGTGTTCGGTTCGGCAGCGGTATGAACCTCTTCCCCGTTGACGCGGAGAGTATTGCCGCCGTCGGCCCAGCCGGGCACACGAACGCGGAGCCGGAAGCGGACCGGCCCGTCGGCGCGCAGGGTGAAGCGCCCTTCTCCGCGGAAGGGGAACGCGCCGTCGGATACCAGGGTCAGCTTTTTCCCGCCCGCCTCAAAGGCGATTTCCGCCGGGATCAGCTGGCTGATATACAGACCGTCGGGATCGGTATACGCAATCATGTTGGCATACTCGGCGGTATCCTGCGGAAAGGTGCCGGTACAGCAGACCCAGACAAAGTTCTGGCCCATGTGCTGCAGCCGCCGGTCGTCATAGCTCTTGATGGCGCCGTCGGCGAAATAGGACGCGTAATACAGACACTGGCCCTTTTCGGTAATGGGGGGCTGCCCCAGAACGCCGTTGACCAGCAGCCTTTCGGCCCAGTCCCCGTAGCGCGCGTCGCCGGTAAGCCGGAGAAGGTAGTGGCACAGCTTGAACACCGCCCAGGTGCAGCAGGACACCTCGCAGCTGCCCCAGGCGTCGCTCCGGGCCACGTATCCGCCGGCGAAGTTCTTGTATACGATGCCGTTTCCTTTTTTATAGTGATGGTCCCAGGTGGAGATCAGGGCGTTCCCCAGGTATCCCTCGTCCTCGCCGAACAGCGTTTCCGCAGGTCCGTAGCCGCCGGTGCAGTAGGTATGGTCCCTTGTGATGCCCTCGTAGGCCCTTTTGATGACGTCAAGGTAATGCTCGTCCCCGGTCACAATGTAGGCCCGGGCGGCGCTTGAAAGGGAATTGACGTGGCTGTAGGCGTGCCGCGGCCCCACGCGGAAGTCCCCCGCGGCCAGGCGGTCCCACACATAGGGATACAGCCATTGCCCGGCGAAGTCCCTGTACATTTCGTCCCCGGTCAATTGGTACGCGCGGTAGAGGTTTTCGGGCAGGGTATACCATTCGATCTGCCCCTTCATCCTTTCGTCCTGGAGCCCGTCCCTGGGAATATCCGGGTCAAAGTTTTCCTTTGCCCGCTCCGTCAGGCGGCGCATCCAGGGCACTGCCTCCTCAAAGCCCATGTACTCGATCATGTCGCACAGGCCGCCCAGCATTTTTTCATATGGATAGGTGCCCATATCCAGGACCCGGCCGTCCTTTTCGGCGCACTCCCGCCAGCCTTCAAAAAGAGAAACTGCCTTTCTGCGCACCTCTTCGTCGCCGGTGCTGCGCCACCATTTGGCGTAGGCCCCCAGATACTGGCCGATGGACTGGCCCCATCCGGGCATGCCGACGGCGTCGGACGGAATGCCGGCCTTTTTGCGGAAGGGCAGCAGGATATCGTCGATGGCGGGACAGCGCGCATACAGGGCCATGGTCTCGTCCCGCTGTTTTTTGAAGGGGCCGGGAAGCAGCTTCACGCCCGCGTATTCCATGCCCTTTAAACGATAGGAAATCATTGCGTCTCTCTCCTTTCCTTACGAAAAAAACAGGAGGCAGACGCAGCCGCATGCCTCCTGACGGGGGTGGCGGGATCAGCCCTTGACGGCGCCGATCATGACACCCTTTTCAAAATATTTCTGCACAAAGGGATAGACGCACAGGATGGGCACGGTGGAAACGATGATGACCGCGTACTTTACCTGGTCCGCCGAGGACTGGGCATAGCCGCCCTGAACGCCGCCGTTGCCGTTGGCAAAGGCCTCGTTCTGCAGAAGGATGCGCCTTAAGACCATCTGCAGCGGCTGGATGTCGTTGTTGGAGGTGTAAATCAGGGCGTTGAAGTAATCGTTCCAGTGGAAAACCGCGTAGTACAGGATCTCCACCGATATGATGGCCTTGGACAGGGGCAGCACGATGCTCCAGAAGAAGCGGAAGTGGCTGCAGCCGTCCAGGGACGCGGATTCATACAGGTCGTTGGGTATGGTGTTCTGGATGAACGTTCGCGCGATGATGAGGTTGTAGGTATTGATCAGCACCATGACCAGAAGAATCCAGGGGGTGTTGATCAGGCCCAGTTTGTTGATCTGCATATAGGTGGGGACCAGGCCACCGGAAAAGTACATGGTAAAGACGAAGTACAGCATGATCTTGTTGCGGGGCCTGAAATCCGGCCGGCTCAGCGCGTAGGCCGCCGGCATGGTAACAATCATGTTCAGCACGGTGCCGCCCACCACGTAAAGAACGGTGTTGCGGTATCCGATCAGAATGCGGCTGTCCTTGAAAATCTGTTCAAAACCGTAAAAACGGATATCCCTGGGCAGGAAGACCACCTCGCCGCGGTTGACCATGTCCGAATTGGATATGGAGGCGATCACGACGAACCACAGGGGATACAGAATCACAATGAAGCACAGAACGGAAAGGACCAGCACCGCGGCGTGGAAAAAACGGTCCGCGGGATCCCTGTCCTTAATGCGGTTCCTGTTGCTGACCGCAGCGGAAGCTGATTTGCTCATCTGCCGCACCTCCTTACATCAGTCCGGAACCCGTCACCTTTTTGCTGATGAAATTCGTCAGCATCAGGAAAACGAAGTTCACGACGTTGGTAAACAGGCCGACGGCAGTCGCCAGGGAGAACTGAGGCGCGCCTGTGGTGGGAGCCATCAGATGATAGACGTAGGTGGATATGACCTCGGAGTTCTGCTTGTTGAGGGTGTTCTGCATCAGGAACACCTTGTCGAAGCCGACGTTCAGGATGCTGCCCATGTTCATAATCAAAAGGATCATGATGGTGGGCACCAGCACCGGGAATTCGATATGGACGACCCGCTGCCACGCGTTGGCGCCGTCTATTTTGGCCGCGTCATACAGCTGCATGTCCACCGAGGAAAGGGCCGCGATATAGATGATGCTGTTCCAGCCCATGCTCTGCCAGATGCCGCTGCCGACATACATCCAGATGAAATACTGCTTCTGGCCGATGAGGTTCGCGTTCTGCGGAACGATATGCAGCGCTTTCAGGAAATCGCTCAGCACGCCTCCCTGCTTGGCGAAAAGCACGTTCATCATGGATACCAGGACGACAACGGAGATGAAGTAGGGGATATATACCGTGGTCTGCAGCGTGCGCTTCCATTTGCTTGAACGGATCTGGTTGATAATGATCGCCAGCACAATGGGCGCCGGAAACCCGAAGACGATGCTCGCCAGGGAGGTCAGGAAGGTGTTCCTGAGGGTGGTGGAGAACATCGCGTTGTTGAAGTAATCGCTGAAATACTTGAAGCCGACCCATTCGCCGCCGTAGATGCCCTTGGCGAAATCGTATTTGCGGAAGGCCAGCTGCGCCCCGTACATCGGCATATAGCAGAAAATGAAGATATACACGATGGCCGGGAGCAGCATGACCCACAGCTGCCAGTCCTGCTTCAGATAATAGCCGATTGAATGTTTACTGCGTTTGGTCCGTACTGCCGTCATGGTCATTCCCCCCATAAAGAGGGGCGGGAAGCGGACAAGTCCGCGTCCCGCCCGCAGAAATCATGGATCAGTTCGCTTTCCAGGCGTCATAGGAAGCCTGACGGATGTCGAGGATCTGCTGGAGGCCGTTGGCATACACTTCGGCGACATAGTCGTCCCAGGTGTCGTTGACGTCAGCTTCGCCGGTCATCCACAGGCCCCACCAGGAATCGGTAACGCTGGTGACGCCCACCTGCAGCTGGGCCAGGGTGTTCTGGTCTTCCACGGAATACTTCATCAGGAACTGCGGATAGTATTCGGTGTCCATATCGATGCGGGCAATGGCTTCGGTATACTGCTCGCGCTCTTTCAGGGCGAAGGCCATATCCTTGGCCATGTCGATGGTGGTGGAGCGGCGGATGTACATGGGGCCGTTGTCGGCGAAGGTGGAGGTCCACTTCCAGGTGCCGTTGTCGGTATTGGCCTCGGCCGGGGGATCCAGCACTTCGTAATGGTCGTCGCCCAGCTTGGCCACGTTGCCGTCGGTGATGCCGCCGAAGAGCACCTGCACGGAAACCTCGGGATCATAGAACATGTCGATGAATCTCATGGCCGCTTCGGGGTTCTGGCACTTGGCGCTCATGGCAATGCGGTTGCTGCTCATGTTCAGGCCGGAGAAGTCGTAAGTCCAGCGGGGCTCGGAAGTGGCAAGATCGTCCACATCGTCAACGAAGGGCCCGACGGGCACATACTGGCTGTACAGGTTGGGGCCGAACTTGTCGGTTTCCTCCCAGCCGTACACCACGCCCACCAGGGCGTTGCCGTCAGAATCGCCGCGGCTGAGGGACTGGAACATGGAATAGTCGTTGGTAATGGCGTTGGGGTTGATCAGGCCTTCCTTGTACAGGTCCGCCAGGTAGATCATCATGGCCTTGTAGCGCTCGTCCACAGCGTAGTTCTTGATTACGCCGCCCTCGGCGAAGTAGCCGTCATAGCCCCAGTTGACCAGCTGGATGCCCCAGGAGCCGATCATGTTGGACAGGGAGTAGGCGCTGCCGAACCAGCCGTTGAAGTCCATGGGAACTTCGTCGTTGGGGTTGCCGTTGCCGTTGGCGTCGTTGTCGCGGAAGGCGATCAGGACGGTCTTGAGCTCGGACAGGGTGGTGGGCATCTTAAGGCCCAGGTTGTCCAGCCACGTCTTGTTGATGAACAGGACGCCGTTGGTGTCCGGCCACTTACCCTGGAACTTCGGGGTGGCGTAGATCTTGCCTTCGGCGGTCTGCGCCAGGGCCAGGGTGTCGGGCTCCTCGGTGAACATGGCCTTGACGTTCGGAGCGTACTGGTCGATCAGGTCGGTCAGCTCCATGAACAGGCCGTCATACGTGGTGTAGTCGCTGTCGCTGGTGGCGTTGAACAGAAGATCCGGGATGTCGCCGGAGGCGAACCGGGTGGACTTCACCTGGTTCCAGTCGGTGTAAATCTGCTCCCACACGATCTCGACGCCGGCTTTGTCCGCGATTTCGGCCAGCCACTCCATGTCATAGACGCTCTGGGTGAGCGGGTGGGCGATGAAAACCGCGGTCAGCTTCACCTTTTCCTCCGCAGCGGCGAAGGAAAGGCAGCCCAGGCACAGGATCAGTGCCAATACGGCAGCAAGGATGCGTTTCATAGTCTTTACCTCCTGATTATTTTTCCGCCATACGTTCTTTGGCGGTCTGCTGGTTTTATTATATTTGACCGGATAACAGGATACAATGCAAATTCCGGAAATCATGCTAAAAAAGCGTAATTTGTCACCGTTTATGACATTTTAATACAACGCTATTATATATATTGTATATTTTGACGCATTATACTTGCTAAAAATATTGCAATATTGCAGAATCCATGCATCCATACTATGATTTTCGGGCGAAAAATGCTAAAATTTCCGTGATGATTCCATCAATTAATGGATTTTACGGAAAAACAATGGATTTTCAGGAATATTCGCTTTTGAAAAACCGGAGGAAACGGCAATGAAAGTCGACCTTTTCCAGCACGACATCACCCGCCGCGTGACCCTGTGCGGGACAAATATCTATCCCTTTCCGGAATACCATGTGGACAGGATTATGGAAGAACATGACCTGATGTATATCCACGAAGGCGTTTGGCAAATCGCTCAGGACGGCGTCATCTATGACCTGAAGGCCGGGGACGTGATATTGCTTCGCGCGGGCAGCCATCACTGGGGCACGGCACCCTGTTCGGTGGGTTCACGCAACATGTTCCTTCATTTTGAAAAAAAGCCGGGAGACCGGCTCGGGGCCGAGGTATCCTCCGCGGAGGCCCTGTCCTACGCCAAGGGGAATTTCTTCTGCGTGCCGACCCTGGTCAGCGGCACGGCCGGCGGGGACATCAGCGACTGTTTCCGGCGGGTCGTGCAGGTGTTCTGGGGACACGAGGATGACAAAGACCGCCGCCTGAGCATGCTTCTGAACAGCCTGCTCAACGACCTGGCCTCCGCCGCCCGCAGCGTAATCCCCGCATCGGAGGACTGGATTCTTGCGCTCCTGCATATCTTCAGCGCTCAGCCCCGGCGCTTTCTTTCTCTGTCTGAGGCCGCGGAGATCGCCGGAATGAGCGAAAGAACCTTTTCCAACCGGTTCAGGAAAATGATGGGCGTCAGCTTCCACCGCTACCAGATGGACAAGAAAATGGAAAAAGCCTATGAGATGCTCCGGACGGGGCAGTACAGCGTCAAGCAGGTCGCCCTGGAGCACGGCTTTTCGGACCCCTATTACTTCAGCCGGGTCTTCTCGGAGCATTTTGGTACGGCGCCGGGCGAAATACGCCGGGGTGAACCCAGCGAAAACGTCAATCGGCCGAGGATGAAATAAAAAAAACGGGGTTTCCCCGTTTTTTTACAGATGATTTTTGTGTTTTCGTCTCCCCGCGCCGGGGAGGCCGTGTCCGTGTTTGTGTCCGGATCACTTCAGGTCCTTGTTTTCCGGCCTGATTCCGGGGGTCCCGGCGGCCCAGACCATGCCCGCTTCCTCAAGGCTCAGTTCCCTGGCGGCATACCGGGCGTGCACCTCGCCGATTACTTCCTCAAGGTCGGCGTTCCCTTCGAACTTCTGGAAATCAAACAGGTTCATCAGCATGTTTTCGGTCATTTCATCTTCCTCCTTTTTTTGATCGCCTGCATCCTTTTATACGCGCCTTCGCCGGAGAGTGGCAGTTTTTTGTTATATTCTTTTTTGGTATCTGTTCAGTCCTGCGGACAGAACAGATACCGCGGGGGGTACCCGTACCCCCCGCGAACCCCCCGGGCGAAGAACGGAGTCCGGGGAAGG
>CADANQ010000082.1:16178-30754 GCA_902789365.1 uncultured Eubacteriales bacterium | reverse complement strand
GTTTCCCTTCCCCGGACTCCGTTCTTCGCCCGGGGGGCTCGCGGGGGGTACGGGTACCCCCCGCGGTATCTGTTCTGTCCGTAGGACTGAACAGATACTGAAAAATTTCGTTTGCCCCGGGCGCGTCACTCCCAGCCGTACCGTTCCCTGACGCGCCTGCGGACCACATAGCCTTCCCGGGCCCGGGACGCGTCCGGCTCCGGGATTTCAAGGACGAACCTTTCATAGGCGTTGACAATCCGCGTATCCCCGTACTCCATAATCCGGGGCACGTCGGGATCGTAATTCATATGCACGTGCCCGTGCAGGAAATACGCGGGCTTCCAGCGGTCCATCAGGTCCAGAAAGCAGTCGAATCCCCGGTGGGCGATATCCGCCTTGTCCCCGCAGCCCGTGGGTGCGGCATGGGTCACAACCACGTCCACCCCGCCCGCTTTGCGGATCTGGCGGCGGACACGGCGGATGCGCCGGGCCATCTCCTGCTCGGTAAACTGGTAGGGGCTTTCGGAATTGTACTTTTTACAGCCCCCCAGGCCCAGGAAGCGGACGCCGCGGAAAACATACACCGCGTCGTCCAGGCTTTCGCATCCCCCCGGCGGATCGGAAACATACCCCGCGTCATGATTCCCGGGCACGTATAATACGGGCTTGCTGGTCATGGTCACAAGGAATTCCAGGTATTCTTTTTTCAGATCCCCGCAGGATATGATCACGTCCACGCCCTCCACGCGCTCGGGCCGGTAATAATCCCAAAGCGCGCGGCTTTCCGCGTCCGAAACGAGGAGCGCCTTCATCGGGTTTCACTCCAATCCGAAATATTCTTTTGTCGTAACTGTTCAGTCGTGTGTCCGGCGGTGCCGCTTGGACGCAGGAAACCGGCGCCGCCGGCGGGTTGGGGACTCGGGGAAGGGGTTTCCCTTCCCCGGACTCCGTTCTTCGCCCGGGGGCTCGCGGGGGGTACGGGTACCCCCCGCGGTATCTGTTCTGTCCGCAGGACTGAACAGATACCTTTTGTCCCAGTCCCGCGTCTTTTCCGGCCCGATGTCATTCAGCCGTTTCCGTGCCGTCTTCCGTATTCTTTTTCCCGTTCTTTTCCGCTTCCGCGTCGGAATTCCGGCCGTCCGCCGCCCCGCTTTCCTCCGCGGCTTCCTCCGCGGCGGGGCCGCTGTCCCCGGTCTTCAGGCGCAGGAGGCCGGCGGTCTCCCGGCTGAAAGGCATCAGCTCTTCCACCTCCGGGATACGCCCCTCCACTTCCTCCAGGAGCCAGTTCATGTCCATAATCTCCGCCGGGGTATACCAGCGGTCGCCGGCCGAACGCAGACGCCCCTGCTGGTCCCTGAGGGCGCACAGGAAGGGATGGATGGTGCCGCTGATGAGTCCGTTCCTGAGGATATTGACCAGATCCCTGACCCCCACCGGCAGATCCTCCGCCATCCTGACGTCCATCACGCCGCTGTTCATGCCCCACCAGTAATTGACCGAGGCGGAGCCGTCGTTCTTCTCCCATCCGCCGTCCAGGATGCTGCGGACGATCTTCTGGTACATCCTGCCCCAGTTCCACACGTCCCTGCTGATGTTTTTCCAGGCCCCGTCCTCCGCGTACATGGCGGTGTTCCACGCGTCGGCGTCCTTGGCGGCCCCGGCGGTATAGCCGTTTACCACCCTGACGCCCGCTGCCCTCAGTTCCTCCAGCGGATCGCCCGGCAGGCTGGACCATTTCAGAAGCACCCTGGTGCCCGGTGCCGTCATCCTGACGCCCAGAGCAAAGGCGTTGACCGCGGCCGGCGTCCCAAGGATGGGATAACGGGCGATATACCCAACGGGCGCGCCGCCGCTGAGGACGCCCGCCGCCGCGCCGGCGGCGAATTCCGCCTCGTACAGACGGCAGTAATAGGTGCGCACGCCGGTATAGGGCACCGACAGGGCGCATACCAGCACCTTCAGGCCCGGATGGGCGGCGGCGACGCGGCGCGCGCAGGCCAGGAGGGTCGGCGCCGTGGCGAAAATCACCTGCGCCTGATCCCGGACCGCCTGCTCCATAATCTCGTCCTCGCTGTCCTTGGCGGCGATATAGGTCTGCACCCTGATCTGGCTGCCGAAGGCCTCCTCCAGGCGCCTGCGTCCCTCGTCGTGCCCGCGGGTCCAGGCGCTTTCCTCCGGGTCCGCGGCATGCACAAAGGCGATGTTCAGCGTGGGATGGGATATTCCGTCCAGGATCTGGCGTACCAGGCTTTTGCCCTTGTCGCCGATCTCCGGGACCACGGACACCTGGGGCTTTTCCTCCTGGGCCGCGAACTTCAGATCCGGCAGCAGCGCGATCAGCTTTTTGCGCAGCCCCTCCTCGCTTTCCCCGAGCAATTCCGCGTACGGATACAGTTCCAGCAGGCCCAGCATGGCCTCGCTCAGGGATTTGTGGGGCATCTGGGCAAGGATCTGTCCCCCGCACGCGTTGCCGAAACGGTAATGGAAGGACTTGAAGGTCTGCCTTTCCTCCTGCGTCCAGACATGGTCCCTGTCAAAGCCCAGGAGCTCCGTAAAGCGGGCGTACCTGCCGGGGCGATTGAACTGCACCCGGTACAGGGAGCTCATTTTGTAAAAATGCAGGAATTCGTAATACGCCTGCACCTCCGGATCCTCGCTCCACATGGGAATGACGCGGGTGACGGTGGCCATGATGGTGGGCGATTTGAAGCTTTTCAGCACGCTGACCCGCTTGTGGCCCTCCATCACATAAAACCGGCCCATGTATTCCATGCAGGTGATGGGATCGTGGATCCCGGTTTCGGACAGGTGCGCCTCGCACAGCGCGATCCATTTGCCGGCGAATTCGCTTCCCTCCGGCAGGATGGGCATCATGTTCCCGGCAAAGGCCGTTTTCCTGCCGGCGGCCAGGGTGCCCACGATCTGGTCCGCGGGGATTTCGATGGTCCCGACCTTTGCCTGGCCCGAGGTGCGCGTTTCGTTCATCAGGTCCTCCAGGACCTCGGGATAGGGATTTTCATGGGCCGACACATGGGCGTTATAATATTTCAGGCCTTCCTTCAGGGCAAGGCGGTATTGAGCAATGGCTTCCGATATCGACATTGATAACCTCCAAATACTGCTTCTTCGCGCGGTTTGTACCGCGCCGTCCAATTATAATCACCGGAGCCGCCAAATGCAACACCCTCCGGGGTTTTTGCGTCAACTCCAGTATACCACCGACGCCGTCCCGGCGCAATCTTTCGCCGCGAAGCTCCGTGTTGAAAACCGCAGCGGTTTGTGCTATTATCCGATTGTGCAGAAAACCGCCCCCGTGCGGATGTTTGGGAGGCAGAAAACGATGCCCGATATCTATATCATCGGCGATTCCACCGTGGAGGACAACACCCCGCCCTTCCGGGGCTGGGGCTGGGCGCTGAAGGACCTGACCGCCCCCGGGGTGGGCGTAAAAAACCACGCGCTCTCCGGCCGGTCCAGCAAATCCTTCCTGGACGAGGGGCTTTTTGAGCCGGTTCGCAAAGGCATGCGGGAGGGGGACCTGCTCCTGATCCAGTTCGGCCACAACGACGAAAAGGACGACGCCGAGCGCCACACCGATCCCGAGACCACCTTTATCGCCCACCTCAACCGGTACTGCGACGCCGCGGTGCGCTCCGGCGCCCAGCCGGTTTTGATCACCCCGGTCAGCCGGCGCTTTTTCGCGGGACCGGACAGCGTACTGTACACCCACGGGGAATACGCCCCGGCGGTGAGGCAGCTGGCCAAATGGCGCTGCCTGCCCCTCCTGGACCTTGAAAACGCCAGCCGGGAGCTTTACCTCGCCCTGGGCGAGGAAAAAACCGCCGAACTGTTCGTCCGCCTGAAGCCCGGCGAACACCCGGACTTTCCCGACGGACACGACGACAAGACCCATTTCAACGAAACCGGCGCCCGGCGCATGGCGGAGCTGGTGGCCGGTATGATGCGCGCCGATCCCCGCACCGCGCCTTTCGTCACGCCTTATGACAGGGCCTGACACGATCGACAGAGAGTCCCCTGCCTCCCGATTTTCAAAAAGCACGGCCCCGATGCGGAGCCGTGCTTTTTCATATCCGTGGAAAGTGTCCCCACGGCCGTCGGCGCGCCCGGTTCAGTTGTCCAGAATCTGGGCGATGACGTACAGGATTTCAAAGGTGCGGTAGGAGCCGTTCACCTGCTGCTGGGCCGCGCTGGACGCGGAGTTGTTGCCGGAGCGGTAGCTGTCCCAAACCGTGTTAATTGCTTTGGTCCAGGAGCCGTTGTCCAGCATCTGGGCGATGATGTACAGAATTTCAAAGGTGCGGTAGGTGCCGTTCACCGCCTGCTGGGCCGCGCTGGTCGCGGAGGCGTTGCCGGAGCGGTAGCTGTCCCACACCGTGTTGATTGCTTTGGTCCAGGAGCCGTCGTCCAGCATCTGGGCGACGATGTACCAGATCTCAAAGGTGCGGTAGGTGCCGTTCACCAGCTGCTGCGGCGCGCTGGAAGCGGAGTTGTTGCCGGAACGGTAGCTGTCCCAAACCGTGGAGATCGCTTTGGTCCAGGATCCGTCGTCCAGGATCTGGGCGACGATATAACCCGCTTCAAAGGAACGGTATACGCCGTTCACCGCCTGCTGGGCCGCGCTGGACGCGGAGTTGTTGCCGGAACGGTAGCTGTCCCAAACCGTCTGGACTGCCTTGGAATAAGAGCCTTCCGTGTCCAGAATCTGGGCGATGATATAGCTGATTTCAAAGGTACGGTAGGTGCCGTTCACCAGCTGCTGGGGCGCGCCGTTTGCCGAGGCATTGCCGGAGACGTAGCTGTCCCACACCGTCTTTATGGAACCGGACCAGTTTCCGGCCGCCGCGGGCGACGCCGCGCTCACGGCCAGGCACAGCGCCAGAATCAGACTGAGCCATTTTGCTTTTTTCATCTTTTTTCCTCCAATCAAGCCCCGGTTCCGGGTTCCGGGTCCTCATGTGTCTATTTTAACGCATCCGACCGTTTTTTACAAGAGTCACGCCGCTTATTTACACAGACAGCTTTGCCCGTCACAGTTCCAGCCGGTAGTCTTCCCGAAGGATGGCCTTCAGCCTGTCCCCGGCGGGCATCCGGTCCGGGGCGACGGCGAGGAGGCGAATCACGTTGAGGCACCACTGGGAAATGTAATTGGTGGATATCCACGGGATCTCCGTCAGTTCCTCCCCGTCCGCGGTCCGCGCGTACGCCCTGGGACAAAAGCCCTCGGGGTCGTACTTCATCGGCGCCGCCTTCAAAAGTTCGTGCCAGGCGCGGTCCGTAATCTCCGGGTCGTCCAGGACCGTGCCGGCGTACGCCCCGATGGCGGAGGCCACATAGCGCATCGTAAAACCCCGTCCCCTGGACATATCCCCGTAAAGGGCGTCCCGTTCCTCCGGGGTCATCATATAGAGCCGGCCGTAATCCGCCGCCATTTTTTTAAGTTCCGGCAAATCCATGGCGTCGGCGGCCTCAAGCAGGGTCTGGAACGCGCCGAAGCAGAGGGTCAGGTGCACATTTCCCGCCTGGTCCCCGTCGTAGGCCATCTCCCCCGTGGCGGGATCAAAGCGGAACTGGGTTCCGGAGCCCATGCCCATGGGGGCCGCCATAATGCCCCGCATCCCCCGCTCCGCCTTTTCCCGGAGGGCGGGCGAAAGCGTGCGCTCGTACTCTGTCATCCAGTCGGAAAGGAGCGCCGTCCAGTCCGGACCCGTGCGGCAGATCACCCTGTCCCCGCGGCGGGTATACCACGGAATGTTCAAAAGCGCCTCCTCGGCGTGGGCGGTGTCCGAAAGACACGCCCCCAGGCGTCTGTCCCCCGTCAGGTAATACATCGGCCGGTGGTGCAGCGCCATGGACACCCGGGGCTCCTTGCAGGGGCAGCCCCAGTGACGCACGTTGTGCCGGGACCCGGTTCCCCGGTATTTTCCCAGGTGATAGCTGTCAATCTCCGAGGCGTGGCGGCTCATGGCCTCCGCCATGGTGAACACGTCCTCCCGCCCGGTCCTCAGGAAATACAGCCACAGCCAGGAGGTGGGCATCAATTCGGTGTTCTGCCAGGCATAGCCGCCGACATCGTACTTCCAGGTATGCCTCAGGGCGTCGTAGGAGTGCATCACGTCCCCGTAATCGAAGAACCCGTACCACCGCCGCTGCCTGACCTGACCCCGGTAGAAATCAAAGGCCTTTTTCAGCTGTTCCTCCAGGATTGCCGCCGGACCTCCCTCCGCGGGCAGGCTCCAGGGGCCGAAAGCCCCGAGGCTTTGGAGAACGGCGGGAGCCTGGACATACACCGGCGGTCTTTGGGATCGACGCGCGAAAGCGAGGACCGCCCCGTCGTCCCGCCACCCCTCAAAGGGCAGAATCTCGCCCTCGCTGGTGGCAGCGATTCCATAGGGATCCGCGCCGAAATACTCAAAGCCCTCGTAGCTGGAATCCGGATAGCTCCTCCGGTCGTAATGCCGCATATCCAGGGGCGGGGCCGCCATGGCCTTGAACCAGACGGTGCACACCGCCTCTTCCCCTTCCAGTCCGCCGGCCTCCAGGGCGGCGGGCGACCGCTGCCAGAAGTCCCTGAGGCCCATGAGCACGCCGCCGCCGGGGGTCATGACCCCCAGCGCCCCGTCCCCCCTTCGCGCCTTCCGGGCGGGGATCATCGCGCAGTCCTCCCGGGTCCTTTTTTCCACCAGGCAGTCCGCGTCGGAAAACTGGGTCAGCCTGAAGACGCGCCACATCGGCAGGTCGGCGGAGACAGCCTCAAGCAGCTTCGTTTTTTCCGCGTCCCCGGCGGCCCTCTCGCCCCGGCGCTGCATCTCCCTGAAGACGGTCCCGGTCCGGGGAATGCGGCTCTCCATCTGCTGGCAGTTTTCCCGGAACACGACGCCGTCCGCCGGCAGGACGATCTGCCGGTCCCACACCGGCCCCTCCAGGGGGCAATACAAACGCAGGCCCATGCCCCGAATCATGTCCCGGGCCGGGTCGCCGGTATAGAAAAACGTGGAGGTATAGCGGATGCCGTCGCAGCCCGCGCCCAGCAGGAAGCGGATCTCAAAGGGCATCTTTTCCTCCTGCGCAAAGAAAAAGCCCTTGAACAAAAGCGCCAGCGCCGCGCCCTCCGTCTCCGTCTCAACGCTGTCGACCCGCGCCCTGCCGGGCACGGTACGCCTTGCGCCGTCCTCCTCCGCGCCTTCGGAGCGTTCCATGAAGAACACCGGCTTCACGGCGCTTACGCGCACGGCGTCCCCCAGGCGGATATCGCAAAGCAGCGTGTCCCCTCCCACGGGCGGCACGCGCATTTTCAGCCTTCCGGCGTCGATGTCCCATCCCCCGGGTCCCTTTTCGACCCGGACTTTTTTTTCGCTTTCTTCCCCGGCTTTTTCTTTTTCCTCCGCCCCCGCCGTCACGACGGCCTTTTCGCCGAGATAAGCGCTGCAGGCCGTGTGCCGCGCCCATTTGACGCTGCCGTCGGGCCAGTACGCCGCGGCTTCGGCGGACGCGGGCACTTTTTCCCCGCCGCTTGAAACGGCGAAGGCCGCCTCCTTCACCTGTCCCCTCGGCCACATCGTGCCGAAGGAGACCATGGGGCCGTCATAGCGGCCCTTGAGCAAATAAACCTCCGTGGACGCTGTCATACCCTGTCCTCCCCTCTTTCGTTCCGCTTTTCCTTATCCCGCGTTTTATCCCGCGATTTTTATTCCGCGTTTCGTTCTGCGTTAAATGTTTATCCCCGGCCGTTTGCTCATTCCGCATTATACAGTATAAAAGGGGGGCTGCCGCATGAGCGGCAGCCCCCGGGGATGGGTCGATTCTGTCACGAAATCCGCCCGGTTTCAATCCCGCGGGAATGAAATACCGTTTTCATCCGGCGGTTTCCGTTCCGGAAAAACGCCCGTCCGTCCGCCGGTTACTGGGCGTTGAGCGCGTCGTAAGCAGCCTGATATTCGGACAGGATATCGTAGCCGCCCTGTTCATACCACTTCTCGTAGGCAGCCTTCAGGCCGTCCAGGTCGATCTTGTGGGCAATGTACTGTACCTGGGCGTCTTCCAGGTCCTGATTGATGGTCTTGCCCTTCGTAGTGAAGGTGGGGCTGTCCAGCGTCAGGCAGGGATCAGCGATCACATACTTGGCGTTGTCGATCAGGTTCTGGTTGTATTCAGCGCGCAGGGCGGTCTGCTTCACGGGCGGGGTCAGATCGCCGTTCACGTTCATACCCAGCTGGTTGAGGCTGTGCAGGGTGGTGCTGTTATAGGCGCTGTACTTTTCCTGATTATCTTTCTCTCCTTCGGGATAAGCGTAGCGGAAGCCGTCGGAATGGATCCAGTAGTTCACGCCTTCCACGCCGCAGTTGATCAGGGTCTGTCCTTCGGCGCTGTTCAGGTAGTCCAGGAACGCCAGCACGCGGGGCAGCTTGTCTTCGGAAACAGTCTTGGTGATGACGATCTCGCCGGAAGCGCCGGTGTTCTGGGGCCACATCTGGATGTTGCCGTTCGCGTCAGCCACGTAGGGCAGCAGCGCGACGGCTTCTTCGCCCTCGGCTTCGCTGAAGCCCTTGTTGGTCTGCAGCCATTCCTGGAGACGATAGCCGTTGTCCAGGCAGTCCAGGCGCATGAAAGCCTTGTCGTTGTATTCGGCGTCGTTCCAGTTGCCGGATTCGATGGTCATGAAGTTGGGGTCGATGCCGCCGGCGGCATACAGATCGCGCAGGAAGTCCAGGCCTTCCTGATACTTTTCATCTTCAAAGGCGGGATAGATGAAGCCGTCCTCGTCGATGCCGTACTGATAGGGAGCGCCGAACATGACGGTGGTGATGCCGATGGTGCCGGCGACATACTTGCACATGTTGATGGCATAGGTGTCATCGCTCAGGGCCGCCAGTTTGAAGCACAGATCCTTGAATTCTTCCACGGTCTTGGGTTCTTCGGTCACGCCGGCCTTGGCGGCGTAGTCCTTGCGGTAGTAGATGCCGGCGCGGGCGTAGGCGCGGGCGCGGTAGATGCCGTACACGCGGCCGTCGATGGAGCAGTTGTCATATACGGTCTGGCTGCCCTGAGAAAGGTATTCGTAGTTGCCGATCAGGTCGGTCAGGTCCCAGAAAGCGCCGGCGCGGGCATTTTTGATGGTGATCGCGTCGCGGGGGCCCTGAATGACCATGACGTCGGGCATATTGGCGGAGTCCGCCAGGGTATAGGAGGTGTTCTCGCCGTAAGCGGAGTTGGCGATCCAGATGATATTCATCTTCACGCCGGTAGCCTCATAGATCTTCTGCAGGATGGGGTTGCCTTCCTCCAGCGTGACCCACGCCTTATCGGAGTTGAAGTCGGGGAGCATGATCGTGAGTTCCAGGTCTTCCTCGGCGGCCGCGAAGCTGCACAGAGCCAGGGACATCACAAGAGCAAGAAACAGGGCAACGAGTCTCTTCATGGTTGGTTCCTCCTTGTTGAAATGTGTTGGTATCGTTACAGGCCGTACCGGGCCTTTGTAACCGAGAATGGGCGGGATCTTACGTTCTCCCGGATCATCCCTTCAGGGCGCCGACCATCACGCCTTTGACAAAATACTTCTGCAGGAAGGGATATACGCACATAATGGGGAAGGTGGAGACCACGATGACGGCCATCTTGACCGACTGCTCCGGCAGGTTCTGGATGTCCAGCTCCGTCATGCTGGTGTCGCTGGCGGCAGCCTCGGCGGCCACGATAATCTGGCGCAGGATCAGCTGCAGAGGCCACATCTTATCGTTCTTCGTCAGGTAGATCATGGCGGAGAAATAGCTGTTCCAGTGGCCCACCGCGTAGAACAGGCCGAAGGTGGCCAGCACGGGCATCGACAGGGGGAGCACGATTCTGATGAGGGTGCTGATGTCCGTGCAGCCGTCCAGATGGGCACTTTCCTCCAGTTCCTGCGGGATGCCCTGAAAGAAGTTCTTTACGATCATCATGTTGTAGGCGGATATGGCGCCCGGCAGCAGAATGGCCCAGTACGTCTCCTTCAGGCCCAGCCAGGTGGCGGTGACCAGGTAACTGGGAATCATGCCGCCGGAGAAGAACATGGAGAAGATGACCAGGTTCATGATCACGTTGCGGCCGCGCAGGTATTTTTTGCTGATGGCATAAGCCATGGTGACGGTGAAGAACAGGTTGATTGCCGTGCCGCACACGGTGATGAACACAGAGTTTCCGAACGAACGGATCAGCTTGCTGGATGAGAAGATGTAACGGTAAGCGTTAAATGTGACGTCGTGCGGAATCAGGAACATCGGCCGCGTCTGCAGTTCATACTCCGTGGCGAAAGAAGCGCCCAGCACATAGATGAAGGGAAGAATGGTGGTAATGGAAATGAGGCCGATAATCACATAATTGAAAACATCGAATATCCTGCTTCCCACCGAGGAGGTCGTACCGACCGGACCGGAAGTGATTTTCATGCTGCGGCCGTCGATGACCATTTTTTCCTGAACGTTTTCCAGTTCTTTTTTCTTTGCCATCGTAATCCCTCCTTTCTCAGTACAGGCCTTCTTCGCCGAGCATATGGGAAATCTTGTTGGCGGTCACGACCAGGATGACGGAAACGACGCTCTTCATCAGGCCGACGGCCGTGGAGTAGCTCAGTTCCCCGCCCTTGATGCCGTTTTCGTAAACGAACACGTCCAGCGTCTGAGATGACGCGCGGTTCAGGGAGTTGGCCATCAGGATCAGATGCTCGTAGCCGGTATTCAGCACCGAGCCGACCCGCAGGATCAGCATCAGCACCACCACGGAGCGGATGGCGGGCAGGGTAATATGCCAAAGGCGCTGTCCGCGGTTCGCGCCGTCGATCATGGCCGCTTCATACAACTGGGTATCCACGTTGGTCAGCGCGGCCAGGAAAATGATGGTGCCCCAGCCGGTCTCCTTCCAGATCGTCTGCCCGATGATCATCCAGCGGAACACGCCGGGATCGCCCAGATATTCGATCGTCCGGCCTGTCAGAAACCGGGTGAGGTTGAAGATCAGGCCGCCGGAGCCGAAAATCACGTAGGTGATGGATACCACGATCACGATGGAAATGAAATGCGGCACATACAGCAGCGTCTGGGTCAGCTTTTTGTAGTGCATGTTCCTGATTTCGTTGAGCATCAGGGCCAGAATGATCGGCGCCGGGAACGTAAATATGATGCTCATGAAGGAAAGGATCAAAGTATTGGAAAGGTACAGCATCCAGTCGGACCCGAAGAACTGCTCAAAGTAGTACAGGCCCACCCATTCGCTGCCGCCGACGCCGGATTTCGCCACATAGTCTTCGAACGAGATCACGATGCCCCACATGGGCAGATACTTGAACACAAGGAAGTATATAAGGCCCGGGAGGAGCAGCAGGTACAGCCATTTGTCGCGCCAGATGTCCTTGCCCAGCTTGACGAAATATGCCGTTCCCCTGCCATGGAGCGCCAGGCCGAGATGCTTTCGGGTGTAGACAAAGTAGACTGCGAAAGCCGCCGCCAGCGCCAGATACACGACGCCGCAAACCCGATGCCCGGGCACCAGGCGCAGCAGCGGACTGGTAAAATACGCGTAAGTGCCGAAAGCACAGGTGAACACGCCCAGCAGGACTGAAACCGGATTGTCGTTCCGCATAAGCAGAAAGGCTACGGCAAGCCCGGTAAAAAGAATCAGCAAAGCGGGGACCACCGCCACGCTCAGCATGTTGGTCGCGGCGGGGATTCCCTGCTCCTCCAGTTCACCGGCGACAAAGCTGCCTTCCTCGGTTTTGGAACGCCAGATGATGTCCATCAGGCTGGCGTTTCCTTCAAACAGCGTCTCAACCCTCCGCTGCTTCATCTTGCCGTTTTCATCCCTGCTCCGCTCAATGGTGGTTTTGGTATAGCTGTAAGGATGCACCGGGATGAACATCGCGCCAAGCAGCCCGACCAGGAAAACAACGAGCAGAATGACGCATATGCGCTTTTGCTTTTTCCTGTCGTCCGGGATCGCTTTACTGTACGGTAATGCTGTCTGCATGATAAAGCCCATCCTTTCTTGTCAGCGTTAATCAAATGAGCGAAACCGTTCAGATGCGATTATAACCCGGAACCCGTATTTTCGCTCTGATCCCAGCACGCTTCGTTCATCAGCTCCGTCAGCATCAGGAAGGTGAGTCCCTGCCCGTAGGCCGTAGGCGTTACGATGATGTCCTTGTAGTGCTGCAGGCTGTGGCCCATGCCCGTGCCCCCGGAAACGCCCTGCACCGCCCCGGTCTCGTCGATCTGAGAAATCACGGCGTCGGCCGAGAGCCTGCCCATCCGCTGATAGGGCTCCTGAGGCAGCCAGCCCAGGCGGATGCCCTTGAGGACGCCGTAGGCGATGGCCGCGGTGGCGCTGGTCTCGCAGTAGGTCTCCTCCACGTCGATCAGCGTGGTGTAAAGGCCGTTCACCCGCTGGTATTTCCACAGCGCCAGCACCTGGTCCTGCCAGGCGCTTTTAATCATGCGCATGGCGGCGTTGTCCCGCCGGGTGATGTCGTACAGCTCAATGGCGGCGGCGGTGAACCAGGCATTGCCGCGGGCCCAGAAGGCTTCGGCAAAATTATGGCGGCGGTCAAAGGTCCAGCCATGATAGAAAAGGCCGTTCACCTTGTTCTGGAGGTAGCGGATATGCAAAAGGAACTGGTACTCCGCTTCCTCCGTCAGTTCCTCCCGGCCCAGCGCCGTCCCGGCCTTGGCCAGGAACAGGCAGACCATGAACAGGGTGTCGCACCAGAGCTGCTGGTAATGCTTGTTCCACACGGTGCAGTGCTGAAGCCCGCCGTATTCCGTCCTGGGCATCTCCTTCATGACCCAGTCGATCCAGCTTTCGATCACCGGAAGGTATTCCTTTTTCCCGGTTTCCTGATACAGGCAGGTCAGCGTCAGCACCGGCGCCACCGTGTTTACGTTGCGGTGGGGCTGTTTTTCCCGCGAGAGCATGTCGTCGTACCATCCGGTCAGGTAATCCAGGATCTTTTTATCCCCGCTCTGCCGGTAGGTCTTCCAGATCCCGTACAACGCCACGCCCGTGGGCCATTCCCAGTTGTTCATGGTCAGGTGGCCCCGGGAAGGATCGTTGCCGTCCGCCCGCCGGAGCATGCCCAGCACCCTGTCCGCAATCTGACGATAGGATTCGTTCATGGTCGGATCTCCTGCCCGTTAAACGGTCGTTATGAATGTTACCGCTTACATGATAATCTGCGTTTCCGTCGATGTCAATCCTTTTTTACATATTTTTGCCGTCTTTTTTTCTTTGCCGATGCTTTTTCTGGTTTTTGCTTGCAATTTTACGACAGTTGACGTATAATGACAGCGCTTACATTTGATGATACAAAGGATTGCGCCTTATCGTCCGATCCGCCGGACGCTCCCGGAGGAAGACCATGCTGAACGAAAAAGCGACCATTTACGACATTGCCTCCGACGCCGGGGTTTCCATCGCCACGGTGTCCCGGGTGCTGCGCGGGGAAACGAACGTTTCCGCCGCCACCAGGGAAAAGGTGCAGCGCGCCATCGACCGCCGGAATTACCGTCCCAGCGTCATCGCCCGCGGGCTGACCGGCAAAACCACCCATTCCCTGGGCATCATCCTGCCAAAGCTTCTGAACCCGCACTACGCCATGATCTTTACCGGCGCCCAGGAGGAGGCCTCGGCGCGGGGCTTCGCGCTCAGCCTCTTTCCCCGCAGCAGCCTGGACACCGACGCCTACAACCCGGCCACCATGCTGGCGGAGCGCCGGCTGGACGGGGTGATCGTCTGCGTGGAATACCTGCCCGCCGATCACGACCACAAGGTGCTGGCCGCCCTGGAAGAACTGAAGCGCTTCATGCCGGTGGTGCTCATCGGCTGCGTGCCGCCCTGGTACGATTTCCCGGCGATATGCAACAACAACGCCGCCATGACGAAGGAGATCGTGTCCTATCTGGTCTCCCTGGGGCATGAACGCATCGCCCTGGTCGGCGGCATCGAGGGGGACACGGACCCTTTCAGACGGGATATCGGCTATATGGAAGGGCTTCGCGAAGCGCGGCTGCCCTTCACGGATTCCTACCGGGTCTGGGGCGGCGGCACGCCCGAGAGCGGCCTTGCGGGGCTGAACGGGATTCTGAACAACCTGAAGCCCAGCTTCTGGCCCACCGCCGTCATCGCCCTGAACGACCTGGTGGCCATGGGCTGTTATTCGGCCGCCGTGAGCCACGGCCTGACGCTGCCCCGGGACCTTTCGGTGATCGGCTGCGACAACATGGTGGCCGCGCCCTACCTGTCCCCGCCGCTGACCACCGTGGACCTGCACCAGAGGGAGACCGGCGCCCGGGCCGTAAAAATGCTCCTCGGCGAGGAAAGCGGCCGGGTGGACGCGCCCTGGGACCTGATCGAGCGCGGCTCCTGCGCCGCCTGCCGCTGAATAAGCCGGAAAGTATCTGTTCAGTCCTACGGACAGAACAGATACCGCGGGGGGTACCCGTACCCCCCGCGAACCCCCCGGGCGAAGAACGGAGTCCGGGGAAGGAAAACCCCTTCCCCGAGTCCCCAACCCGCCGGCGGCGCCGGTTTCCTGCGTCCAAGCGGCACCGCCG
>CADANQ010000082.1:10573-16141 GCA_902789365.1 uncultured Eubacteriales bacterium | reverse complement strand
TGCCGCTGAAACGGATCATAATCGGAGGGAGATCCCTCCGATACCTCCCCGCTGCTGCCATACGTTTGTTCTCCTTCACACACGACTGAACAGTTACGCCGGAAAAAGCATTTTCAGCAGGATCAAAACCGCCGAAAACGGCGTGCCTCGCGGCACGCCGTTTTATTTTTCGGAAAACCCGGTCCGCGAACGGATTACACCGTGATTCTCAGCGCCCCGATCCTGTCGTCGTACTGCGCGGCGGCCCCGGCGACCAGCGCGGCGGCGGCGGACACTTCCATCACCAGAATCCCCTCCTCCGTCACGTACGGCGCGCCGTCCATCAGGCTTTCCCGGCCGTCAACTGTCAGGTGGGTGACTCCCGTGCGGACGACCACGGTATGCCCGCCCGTCTTCAGGGTCATTTTTCCCTCCCCCGCGTCCCAGTCAAAATCCAGTTTTTCGGGCTTGATGGCGCGCATCCTCTCCAGGACGCACATCACGTTGCCCCAGACGCAGCCGTTTTTATTCACCGCGCGGACGCCGCGGAAGTCCGGCTCCTGCCCGTTGACCATGATTTTGCACCAGTTTTCCTTTTCGGGCACGTACTTGTCCATGCCCGCGATTTTCGGTATCAGGTATTCCTCCCGGCCGGAAAGCCCCGCGGGGACGCCCGTATCCTTCGGCCGCGTCCCTTCGGGCACCGTCTCAAAGGTCAGGCAGGCGTCGGGGAGTCCCGGGGCCGACGCCCGCAGCGTCACTTTTCCTGCCTTCGTCCCGGCCCTGAGCAAAACCCTGTTGACGCCGCATTCCGCGTATACACAAGGCATATGAATCACGTTGTCGCAGCGGCCGTTTCCGTCAAAGCGGCCGCTGTTGTATCCGCCGAGCAGCGTTGCGTCCCCGATAACGGAAAGATCGATCCGCCTGTCGTCCAGCGGGCAGACGCGGCCGAAAGCGTCCGTCACCTCGATATCGGCCATGGCAAGGTCCCTTCCGTCGGCAAGCCATCCGCCGGGAGCGGTGCGGGCCGTCAGGCGAAGAGCCGCCGCGGGCCCCGCCGTTTCCACCCGGTCCGCGCACACCGCCCGGCCCTCCGCGTCATACCCGACGGCCTCCGCGGCGCCGCTTTGCGTCACGTCGATGTCCGGGAACGGAAACACAAAGGTGCTTTCCGGCCGGAGGCATACGCCGGCAGTCTGCCCGTTGATCCTCAGTTCCACCTTTTTCACCGGATAGCTGGCCACGCAGTACACCGTCTTGCGCTTCGGATCCCGCGTCCCGAAAGCGCCGGTCTCCTGCCAGAAGGATCCGTTGAAGCGTTTTTCCGGGAAACGGTAATTGTCCCCGCCCTCCGGCGGGTAATTCCAGTGGCCGACGATTTTGACCGCCGGGGCAGCGCTGTGCATGACACGGAAATAATCAAAGCTCTGCTTTTTTACCCGGATCGCGTCCACGCGGCCGCTCATCCGCCCGTTTTCGGACCAGCTCTGCCTTCCGTGCTGCGCCGAATCGGTCCAGCACAGCGCCGCGCAGGCGCTGTAGAGGTTTTTCCCGGAATCGCCGCCGATGCGGTCGTTGAAAAATTCGGCGTACCCCCGCGCGTTGGCGAGGGCCAGGTCCTCGGCGGTCAGGTCGTAAAAATCCAGGCCCTTCTGTTTTTTGCCGCCCTTGCCCAGCCATTTGCAGCGGTAATCGTAATCCGGGGGCGTATAATCGTCCCACACCCGGCGGGGCGCTTCCTCCCGGGAGTATTCGGTTTCGGTGACGGGGCCGTGCTCGGCGAGGAAGCGGGCCGCGTGCCGGTTGAGCATGGTGCCGACGTATTCGCTCTCAAGCAGAGCGTCCTCGGTGTTGATGGTCCGGCAGCCCATGAACCGGCCGCCGTGGGGGTCCAGCTCCTCCCGCAGAAGGCGCATTTCCCGCATGTGGGCGGCGGAAATCACGTTGTTCCCCGCTTCCCAGAACAAAACGGAGGGATGGTTGCGGTACGCGATCAGCACATTGCGCATCACCTCCGCCCGCTGTTCCCACTGCCTGCCGAAGGTCTCCTTTTCCTTGTCCCCCGCCGGCTGGGTGCAGATAATCCCGTACCGGTCGAAGGACCGCAGGTCCTCTGATGAGCCCGCCACGTGCATGAAACGGATATGGTTCGCGCCGCTTTCCCTGATGAGCGCCGCGTCATAATCATGCATCCACTGGGGCGCGATGCCGGAGGCGGCCCATTCGTTTGCCGCCCGCTGGGCATAGCCCCGCAGCCATATGGGCCGCCCGTTGATCAGGACGCCCCGGTCCCTGTCATAGCCGGTTTCCCTGAAGCCCGTGACGATCTCCTGGGCGTCCGCGGCCCTGCCGCCGGCGTACAGCGTGATGACGACGCGGTACAGCTTTGGGTGCGCCGGCTCCCAGAACACGAGTCCCCGCACCTCGGCCGACACGCGGACAGTCCCCGCGGCCGCGGAGGCCGTCTCCGGATAAGGGGCTTCCCCTCCCGCGGGGACATACTTTTCCTTCGCGCCGTCCCAGCGGTACGCATCCTCCGGCACCGCCGAAAGCCGGGGCAGGTACCTGCCGGCGTCGCTCGGGATGAGGGTCTCCCCGGAGGAGAAGGCCGCGATTTCGCGTCCCTCCGTCTCACGGACGGAAACCGTGACGCTTACGTTCGCCTCCGCGGGCGAAAGGTTCATGACCTCCGCTTCCGCGTGCACTATGGCCGCGCCGCGAGCGTGATCGAACCCGTCCGCGTAGATATACGCGCCGCGGGTGCGCAGATTGGCGTACAGGGGCAGCGTCAGGTGGACGTCGTTTTTGTATATGACGCGCACCGGACGGCTCAGTCCCCCGACGGTGGGGTTGAAATCGTTGCAGTTCCAGGAAAATCCGACGCCCTCGCGCTTATCGTCAACCTTCACATCCTGGCTCTGCAGATACGATCCCGGTTCCGCGCCGGGGCAGTCAGGCGTTTCGGCGGCGCAGAAGGGGATGTTCCGCGTGCTTGTGTTGTCCGTCGCCACGGCAAGCACGTTCGGCCCGTCGGGATCGATCAGGGGCGTCAGGTCAAACCCGAAGGGGCCGACTCCCGTCTCGGCATAGCCGGCGAGGCGGCCGTTGACGTACATATAGCAGGTCTGCCTGACGCCCTCGAAGGCGATATAGACCCGCTTGCCCCGGTGCTCCGGCGGGATACACAGCGTATACCGGTAAAAAGCGGCGGTACGCTTCTGGCCGCTGCCGCCGTCCTCGATGGGCACGGAAAAAAGGTCCGCGTCGTTGAAGGTATGGGGCACGGTCACCTTTTCCCAGGCGCGGTCATCGTAATCCGCGTCCAGAGGACTCCGGTTCGCCGCGTCCCGGTGCTTTTCGACGGCCTCCGCCATCGGGAAGGCGTCCGCAAGCAGAAAGCGCCAGCCCTGCTTCAGTTCGGTTACGTTCTCCATATCCCCGCCCGCTCTTTCCCCGTAGTTTTCGTGCCCCGCGGCGCGTTTTCCCCGGTCTTTTCCGATTTGTTACCAGTCCTTCATCACCTGGTCCAGCGCGATCGTGCATACCTGCGCGGTGCCGTTTTCATCCGGATTGGAGAACAGGATCATGTCGCCCCGCCGGTTGAAGGAGGGGTGCTGGTGATCCGCGCCGGTTTTGCAGCTGCCGGTGGAGGCGATCAGCTTTTTCTTTCCGGTCGCGCGCTCGATGAGCACCACGCCCTCCTGCACTTTTGTACCCAGGTAGCTGATGCGGTCGGCGCACAGCCATTTGCGGTCCCGGGAAATGCAGGGATGCAAAAGCTGGACGTCGGAGGCCGCGACGTCGAAGTGCCGGCCGTCCTTGTCGCCGATGATGATGTTCCCGGTGTGCTTTTCCCCCTTATCCCCGTCGACGAACCCCGCGGGGTCCAGCTTCATCAGGGCCATTTCCCTTCCGTCGGCGGACCAGACCTCATGGGTGATCCACTCGTGGGGATGCTCCACATAGTAGGGCCGGGCATAGCGCTCCTTCACGTCGTACATCCAGGTGCGCTGGAAGGCATCCCCCTCGGTCTCGTGGATATAGAAGATCAGGTCCCCGTCCGTGGGGCAGATCTGGGCGTGGCCCAGGCGGTAATCGCTTTGGTACACAACCTCGGCTTCCTTCCCCGGGTCCAGGATGACCAGGGCGTAATATTTGTTGGCCAGGTGGTAGGAACAGGCGATGCGCCCGCTGTCCGCCGCGGTCAGGTGGCCGGTGATGCGGCCGTATTTCGGCAGGTCGCCCACGTGCTCCCTTTCCCCGGTGGAAAGGTCCACGGTGAAGACCTCGGTCTCGTTGCGCACGGTATAGCCGATGTTCTTCTCCCGGTCGGTGGCAAAGCCCCGGTACGTGTCGTCGGTGACGCGGAAAAGCTCGCCGCTCTCCGCGTCCGCCCGCCAGCAGCCGCCGTCGTCCCTGCCCTCCAGCTGCTGTTTCATAAAGAAGAAGTATCTGTCGTCCAGAGAGAAGTTCTCGCAGGTGAAATAAAGCTTCGCGTTCCTTTCGGGGCCGTTGGTATAGTGCCGGATTTCATATCCGCTCACGGGATCCGGGTACCGTTCCATGCCGTTTTCCTCCTTTTTCGGTTTGTTCTCGTTTATTTCAGCGTCACCGTCGCCCCGCCGGGGATGCGCACGGCCTCCTCGCTGTCCTCCACCCGCACATAGCAGTCGGCGGCGTTGGGGTTATACACAAACGAATTGTCCGCGGCGAAGCGCAGGCGCTTCAGGTCGTCCATGGCGTCCCAGTATTCGATGTTGGTGCAGTACCAGGTGTCCTCCCGGCCGGCCACGCGCTTCACGCCCTCCTCCATCATGTCCCAGTTGTTTTTGTCGTCGAATTCGTAGCTGTGGCCCCAGACATAGAAAAGATACAGGTACTGTTTTTTGAACAGCGCCGCGAAGGCCTCGGCGTTTTCAAGGAGCCGGTGGTTGTGGTGGCAGGTGGCCTGCCACCTGAAGGCGTCCCGGGGCGCGCCGAAGGAATCACTGGAGCCCACCACCCGGGCGTAGCGGATGCCCAGGTGCGGCAGAAGGGCAACGATGTCGTCCGTCAGGGAGCCGTTGGGATACGCAAGGCCCCTTACCGGATACCCGGTCCATTTTTCCAGCGCCCTCCGGTCCTCCAGCACCTCCTCCGCCACCTCCGGCAGGGGGCAGCGCTCGATGGTGGGATGGGTCACCGTATGGCAGGCCACCTCGTGGCCCCGGTAAAGCTCCGGGATCTCTTCGGGTTTGATACGCTTGTCGTCCCTGTCCCACAGGCCGCTGTTCAGGTTGAAGGTGCCCCTGACGCCGTACTTGTTGAACAGCGCCGTCAGGCGCCTGTCCTGCAGCTTTCCGTCGTCATAGCTGAAGGTGACGGCTTTGTGCTTGCCGCCGGGAAAACAGAAATAAATCTTGTTCACCGCGATGCCTCCCGTTGAAATGTCGTTTTTTCTTAATCTACCCCCCCGGAATCCACGGTGTCAATACGCTTTTTATAATTTGTTTGTATCTGTTCAGTCCTGCGGACAGAACAGATACCGCGGGGGGTACCCGTACCCCCCGCGAACCCCCCGGGCGAAGAACGGAGTCCGGGGAAGGG
>CADANQ010000082.1:0-10508 GCA_902789365.1 uncultured Eubacteriales bacterium | reverse complement strand
CGTACATGCCGCTGAAGCGGATGATAATCGGAGGGAGATCCCTCCGATACCTCCCCGCTGCTGCCATACGTTTGTTCTCCTTCACACACGACTGAACAGATACAATTTGTTTTCCTTTGCACAGCCGGAGCGGACGGGCTTTCCTTTGACATCGGCGTTCAAATGGCATACAATACCCATAAATGCCTGTCCGCCCGGGCCGCCCGGACGAACGAGTCCCGTATATAAAATGAAAGGATGTCCCGCCCATGACCGATCCATCAAAAAGCAGGCCTCATCCCGCGTGGGAGGCCGGCGATGACTGGACCCTCTTTCCCTTCTGGTTCTGGAACGACACCCTCGAGGAGGAAAAGCTGCTCTCCCAGATCCGGGACATGTACGCCCACGGCATCCGGGGCTTCGTCATCCATCCCCGCAAGGGCCTGACGGAGGACACACCCTATCTGGGCGAAGCCTTCATGCGCCATGTCCGCGCCGCCTGTCTTGAGGCAAAGCGTCTCCATATGAAGGTGATTCTCTACGACGAGGGGATGTATCCCTCGGGCTCCGCCCACGGCGAGGTGGTGCGGGAGAACGCGTCATGGGCCTCGAAATGCCTGACGCGGGCGCCGCTGGACGCGCCTGAAATGCCGGGCGAAAGGGAGCTCGCCCGCTTCCGCCCCGACGGGGAGGGATGGGAGCCCCTCGCCCCCGGGGAATCCGCCCCCGGCGCCGTGCGCCTGTCCGTATGCTTTTCCGGCGGCACCATCCGGGGCCTGTATCCCGGCGAGGACGACGGAGAAAAAAACGCCCCGGCCTCCGCGGACCTTCTGTGCCCCGAAGCGGTGGACGCCTTTATCCGCCACACCCACGAAAAATATTACGCGGCCATCGGAGACCTTTTCGGGGACACGGTCGCCGCCATGTTCACCGACGAACCGATGATCACCGGCAGAAACGGCCTGCCCGGCGGCATTCCCTGGACGGACGGCTTTGAGGTGGAGTGCTTCTTCCTCGGCCTCGGCCCGCGGGATCTGCCCCTCCTTTTCGATCCGGAGACCGAAAACAACCGGCGCGTCCTGCGCCTGTACCGGAGGGCGGTCAACGGGCGGCTGAACCGGGTTTTTTACGGGAAGCTGGCCCTCTGGTGCTCCTCCCACGGCGCGGCCCTCACCGGACACCCGGCCCAAAGCTGGGACCTGGCCCTGGAAAAGCACTTTGCCTGGCCCGGACAGGACCTGGTGTGGAACATGATCACACCGGAAGATGAGGACGGGATTCTCAAAAAGGACGCCGTCCTCGCCGCCTGCGCCGCCGACAGCGCCCTGCACGCGGGGAAAAAACGCGTTTTGTGCGAGGCCTTCGGCTGCTGCGGTCCCTCGGAGAGCCCCTGGGCCTTCACCTTCGACCGCATGAAATGGTACACCGATTACCTCCTGGTCCGGGGCGTCAACACCCTGGTGCCCCACGCCTTTTTCTATTCCCTCCGGGGGGAGCGCTCTCAGGAACGTCCCCCGGACCTGGGAATGAACAGCCTGTTCTGGCCCTGGTACGGGAAATACGCCGCCTATGCCGCAAGGCTCAGCGCCTTGAACGGCGAGGGGCTGCGTCTGGCGGATACCGCCGTGGTCTGCGCCGGGGACGATATGCCCGCGGCGGAATGCGCGCCTCTTTACCGCGCCCAGGTCCCCTTCCGCTACCTGGACCAGGCGCTGCTTTGTGATTCGATAATCGAAGGCGGACGCCTGAAAGTCGGGAACGGCAGCTATACCCTCGTCGTCTGTCCGGATGAAAGCGTCCTTTCCCCCGGGGCGAAGGCGGCGCTCGCCCGTTTCGCGTCTTCCGGCGGCACGGTGACGCATTGCGTTTCCGACGCGCTTTCCCGCCCCGCGGTCACGATCATGCCTCCCGCGCCTTTCCTCAGGGTGTCCCCCGTTTTATGGAAAGGAAAAACGCATTACATCCTGTCCAACGAGGGCGAAACGGAGATTTGCGGCGTCCTCCGCGTTCCCGGATCGGATGAAAACGCCCCGATGACGGGCATGGATCCCTGGAGCGGCGACATGTTTCCCCTAAAGCGCGGGCCCGTCCGCCTGCGGCTGGGCCGCAGGGAGACCGTCGTCCTCCGGGAGGGCGCCTGCGAAGGAGAGGAAAAGGATGAACTCGCCCCCCCGGAGAGCCTCCCCGCCCCGGCGGACGCCCGTCCCCTCACGGCAAAATGGCTCTGCGCGCCCGAAGGCCTTCCGCCCTTTGAAATATCCTCCTCCCCGGAAGGCGCCCTGCCCTTCCTGCCGGACGGGCGGGAAGACCTGCGCCTTTTTTCCGGCACGGTCAGGTATTCCTGCGTTTTCAAAGCCGGTCCCGCCCCCGCTTATCCGGCGCTGGACCTGGGAAGCGTCCGGGAGACGGCGGAGGTACTCGTCAACGGCCGCCCCGCCGGCGTCCGGTTGTGGGGCCCCTTCCGCTATGACCTGAGCGGCCTTCTGAATCCGGGCGAAAACACCCTGGAGGTCCTTGTGACCAATACGCCGGCGCCGAAAACGGACGGCGTCAGCCTCCCCTTCGGCCTGGCCGGGCCGGTGTGCGTCCGGTTCTGATTGAGCGCGCGGAGCGGACGGACGTTTAAGACGGGAAAATCATTGCCGCGGGATACACAAACCATGTTTGCATATTTCGGCGTTTTGTATTATAATCCTATTACAGAAGATTTATTCCCGGTTTCAAAGCTTCCCGCGCTCCCTCCGGCAGCCTTTTTCCCCGGCGGGACGCGGGCGGACGCGCCAAATCAAAATACGAGGTGATTGCACTATGAAAATACTCTTCGCGGCATCCGAATGCGTGCCATTCATCAAAACCGGCGGACTCGCGGATGTGGTGGGCGCCCTGGCCCCGACCCTGGCGGCCTCCGGAAACGACGTGCGGGTGATTATTCCCATGTACACGTCCATTCCCGAAAAATACGTCTCCCGGATGAGGCACGTGACGGATTTTGAGGTGGACCTGGGCTGGCGCAAGCAATACTGCGGCATTGAGCAGCTGGATATGGACGGCGTCACCTGGTATTTTGTGGACAACAAATATTATTTCGGCCGCAGCTATATCTACGGCATGGGCGGCGACGAATACGAGCGCTACGGCTTTTTCTGCCGCTCGGTGCTCAACGCCCTTCCCGTGCTCGGCTTCCAGCCCGAGGTTCTGCACTGCAACGACTGGCAGACCGGTATGATCCCGGCGCTTCTGCGCATCCAGTACAGCCATCTGCCCTTCTTCTCCCCCATCAAGACCGTCTACACCATCCATAACCTGCAGTACCAGGGCATTTTCGGCATCAAGCAGGTGCAGGAGGTCCTGACGCTGGGCGACGAATATTTCACCAGCGACAAGCTGGAATGCTACGGCTGCGCCAATTATATGAAAGCCGGCCTGGTCTACGCCGACGAGATCACCACCGTGTCCCCCTCCTACGCCGAGGAGATCCAGACCGCCTATTACGGCGAGAGGATGGACGGGCTGCTCAAGGCGCGCCGGGCGCAGCTCACCGGCGTGCTCAACGGCATCGACGTGAACGACTGGGATCCGGCGACGGACAAAAACATCACCCGCACCTACACCGTGGAGGACCTTTCCGGCAAGGCGGAGTGCAAAAAGGCCCTGCAGGAGGAGCTGTGCCTCGAGCAGCGCCCCGACGTGCCCATCGTCGCCATCGTGGGCCGCCTCTCCAGCCAGAAGGGCCTGGACCTGGTGGAACGCGTGCTGACCGAACTGATGCAGGACGACATCCAGCTGGTGGTGCTGGGCATGGGCGAGGCCAAGTACGTGGATCTGTTCTCCTGGGCGGAGCAGCGCTGGCCGGGGAAGATTTCGGCCCGCTTCCGCATGGATATCACCCTCAGCCACCGCATCTACGCCGGGGCCGACATCTTCCTGATGCCCTCCCAGTTCGAGCCCTGCGGCCTGAGCCAGATGATTTCCCTGCGCTACGGCACCATTCCGGTGGTCCGGGAAACCGGCGGCCTCAGGGATACGGTGCTCTCCTATAACGAGCAGAACGGCAGCGGCAACGGCTTCTCATTCTTCAATTACAACGCCCACGACATGATGTTCACCGTGCGCAGGGCCGTCAATTACTACCGCAACCGCAGGGAAATCTGGCATACCCTGATCGAGCGCGGTATGACCGGCGATTATTCCTGGAACCACAGCGCCCAGGTCTACCTGGACCTGTACCGCAACCTCCTGGGCCAGGCCGACACCATCGGCGGCACGGAGGAGAAAGCGGAGGTCGATAACGGCGTTTTCCCCGAAGACCCCGCCTGACAGGCGCGAAAGGAGGCGCTCATGCTTTACTGTCCACGCTGCAGGCTGCTTTTTGACGGGAATACCTGCCCCGACTGTTCCAGCCTGGGACGCACACCCGCGCCCGGGGATTTCTGCCTGCTGGCGCAGCAGCCGGGCATTTTCGCCAGGATGCTCCTGGATGTGCTTGAACAAAACGGCATCGAGGCCGTGTCCCAGGCCACCCAGGGGGCCACGGGCATTTTCAGCAACATGAACATGGAAATCTACCGGATCTACGTTCCCCTGGAGCGTTTCAAAGAGGCCGGGGAGCTTCGGGACGAGCTCCTCAGCCCCGACAGCGCCGTCGAAGACGGCGGGGACGGCGGAAACGAAGAGGACGACGCGTAACGACAGATGAAAGCCGCTCCGGCTTTGGACGAGGAGGAAAAGCTATGCAGTATCAGGCGCCTGACCAGGCGGAACGGGACCGCTTCCATCAGGGGACTTCAGACAATGCCTTCCGTTATTTCGGCGCTCATCCCGTGGATGAAAACGGCGTCGCCAGGTGGCAGTTCACCGTATGGGCGCCCAACGCCCGCAGCGTCAGCGTGACCGGCGAATTCTGCGACTGGGACCGTTTCCGTCATCCGATGGTCAAGCAGTTCGACGGCACGTGGGAGCTGCGCCTGGACGCTTCGCTGTTCTCGGTGGAGCGCGACCCATACAAATACGGCTATCCCGAGGCGGCCGAAAGGCTTACCGCCTACAAGTACGCGGTGGAGGGGGCCGACGGCAGCGTCGTCCTGAAGGCGGATCCCTTCGCCTTCCAGAGCGAGAAGCGCCCCAACAGCGCCAGCCGCATCCATTCCCTGGACGGTTTTGTCTGGCACGACGCCAAATGGATGGAAAAGCGCCGCACCTGGGACGCCCTGCACAGCCCCGTCAACATCTATGAGATGCACCTGGGCACCTGGAAGCGGGGCGAGGACGGCCGCGTGCTGCGCTACGGTGAGATCGCGGACCTTTTGATTCCCTACATCAAGGACATGCACTACACCCACGTGGAGCTGCTCCCGGTGATGGAGCATCCCCTGGACGGGTCCTGGGGCTACCAGGTTACGGGCTATTATTCCGTCACCTCACGCTACGGCACGCCCGAGGAATTCATGGATTTCGTGGACCGCCTGCACCAGAACGGCATCGGCGTGATCCTGGACTGGGTCCCCGCCCATTTCCCCAGGGACGATTTCGGCCTGCGGCGCTTTGACGGCTCCCCCTGCTACGAGCATCCCGATCCCCGGCGCAGCGACATGGACCAGTGGGGCACCTGCATGTTCGATTTCAGCCGGGGCGAGGTACGGTCCTTCCTTAAGAGCAACGCCGCCTTCTGGGCCGAGTATTTCCACGCGGACGGCCTCAGGTGCGACGCGGTCAGCGCCATGCTGTACCACGACTTCTGCAGGCAGGAGGGCCAGTGGCTGCCCAACAAATACGGCAATCACGACAACCTGGAGGCCATCAGCTTCCTGCAGGAGCTCAACACCATGATGTACTGGCGCTTCCCCGGCATTATGATGATCGCCGAGGAATCCAGCGCCTGGCCCAAGGTCACGGGCCGGGTGGACGAGGGCGGCCTGGGCTTCGGCTTCAAATGGAACATGGGCTGGATGAACGACACCCTGTCCTACATCAAGATGGACCCTGTCTACCGCAAGTACCATCACGACAAGGTCACCTTCTCCATGATGTACGCCTTCTCCGAGAATTTCATCCTGGCCTTCAGCCATGACGAGGTGGTCCACGGGAAGCAGTCCCTCCTGGACAAGAACCCCGGGGACGTATGGCGCAAGTTCGCGGGCCTGAGGACCCTGTACGGCTATATGACCGGGCATCCAGGCAAAAAGCTTTTGTTCATGGGCGGCGAGTTCGGCCAGTTCATCGAATGGAAGGACACTGATCAGCTGGACTGGTTCCTGCTGATGTATGAAAAGCATCCCCAGCTGCAGGCCTTCGTCAGGGAACTGAACCGCCTCTACCTGACCATGCCCGCCCTTCACGCGGTGGACGACAGCTGGGAGGGCTTCCAGTGGCTGTCCGTCAACGACAGGGACCGTTCCTGCCTCGCCTTCATGCGCTCGGCCGGGCGGCACACCCGGGTGGTGGTGTGCCTGAACTTTACCCCGGTGGTGTACAAGGATTACCGCATCGGCCTGCCCTTCAACTGCGAGCTCAACGAGATTCTTTGCTCCGACAAGGAGGAATACGCCGGAAGCGGCCTGTACAACGGCCTGCCCATCAGGGCCGAGAACGTTCCCTGCTGCGACCTGCCCGCCTCGGCGTGCGTACTCCTGCCCCCGCTGAGCTGCGTTTACTTTACCGTCAAAAAGCTCAGGCCCTTCCCCAAGCGCCCGGCCAAATCCGAGGAGGTCTCCATCGCGGAGCGCCTGAAGGAGGAGGACGGCAGACTGCGCAGCGGCACCTGATCCCCGCGCGTCCTTCCGTTTCCCAGGCATCGCCTTATCATACGATCACAAAAGAAAGGGGTTTTTCCAATGCTTCGCAAAAAGCGCTGTGTAGCCATGCTCCTGGCTGGCGGCCAGGGCAGCCGTCTGGGCATCCTGACGAAAAGCATGGCCAAGCCCGCCGTGCCTTACGGCGGCAAGTACCGCATCATCGACTTTCCCCTGAGCAACTGCGCCAACTCCGGCATCGACGTGGTGGGCGTGCTCACCCAGTACCGCCCCCTGGAGCTCAACGCGTACATCGCCAACGGCTCCACCTGGGACCTGGACGTGAACGACGGCGGCGTATTCGTTCTGCCCCCCTACCAGACCGGCGCCTCCGGCGAATGGTATTCCGGCACCGCCAACGCCATTTACCAGAACCTGGCGTTCATCGCCCAGTACAACCCGGATTACGTGCTGATCCTCTCCGGCGACCATATCTACAAAATGGATTACGACGCCATGCTGCAGCACCATATCTCCCACAACGCCGACGTCACCATCGCCGTACGCCAGGTGCCCTGGGAGGAGTGCCACCGCTTCGGCATCATGAACACCGACAAGGACGGCAACATCATCGAATTCGAGGAAAAGCCCAAGCAGCCCAAATCCAACAACGCCTCCATGGGCGTGTACATTTTCTCCTGGGACAAGCTGCGCAAATACCTGATCGACGACGAGAACGACCCCAATTCCGCCAACGACTTCGGCAAGAACATCATCCCCACCATGCTGAAGGACGGCCAGCGCATGACCGCCTACTCCTTCAACGATTACTGGAAGGACGTGGGCACCATCGAAAGCCTGTGGGAAGCCAACATGGACCTGCTGGATCCCGTGCCGCAGATCGACCTGCATGACAAGCAGTTCCGCGTTTACGGCCGCAACCTGGGGCTCCCCGCCCAGTACATCTCCGAAAGCGCGAAGGTTGAAAACTGCCTGATCACCGACGGCTGCGAAGTGTACGGCAGCTGCACCCATTCCATCCTCTCCTCCGGAGTCCGGGTGGACGAGGGCGCCGTGGTGATCGACAGCGTCATCATGCCCGGCGCGCACATCCATTCCGGCGCCGTGGTGCGCCGGACCATCGTCGCTGAAAACGCCGAAATCTGCGGCGGCACCGTGGTCGGCGAGGAAACGGGCAACATCGCCGTGATCGGGATCGGCGTGACCGTGCCCGAGGGCACCACCATCGCTGCCGGCCAGCAGTATGAAGGCTGAAAGGAGGAGAGGGAACATGAAAAACAGCATTATGGGCATCATCTATACCGGTGAACGCGATCAGCAACTCCGCGAACTGACCACCGTCCGCGCCGTGGCCGCCGTGCCGCTGTGCGCCAGGTACCGCCTGATCGACTTTCCCCTGTCCTCCATGGTGGACAGCGGCATCCGCAACGTGGGCGTCATCATGCAGCGCAACTACAACAGCCTGATGGACCACCTGGGCAGCGGCAAGGAATGGGACCTGCACGGCAAGCATACGGGCCTCCAGATCCTGCCCCCCTTCACCACCAACGAAAACGTCGGCCTCTACGCCGGTTTCCTGGACGCCATCCGCTCCAACCTGAACTACCTGCGCCGCAGCAAGGAAAAATATACGGTGATTACCGACACCCACATGCTCTACACCACCCGCTTTGACGACATGGCGGCGGCCCACGAGGCCTCCGGTGCGGACATCACCCTGCTCTACACCCGTGACCCCGGCGTCAGGCGCAACGGCGGCGGACGCTACCTGAGCATCGACGAAAACGGCGTCGTCACCCAGCTGGAGGTCGATCCCGCATCGCCCAGGCTGGACGCCACCTATATGGAAGCGTTCATGATGGAACGCGAAAAGCTGATCGAAATGGTGGACACCGCCGTTTCCCGCGGCCAGTACCACCTGACCAGGGACGTTCTGATGCAGGCCATCTCCTCCCGTTCCCGGAAGGTCTGCGGCTTTGAGTGCACCGGCAAGGTCTGGCACCTGGACAGCGTACAGGCCTATTTCGAGTGCAACATGGACCTGATCTCCCCCGAGACCCGCGCCGGCCTGTTCCCGGCGGACCGTCCCATCCTGACCAAGCTCCGCGACGAAATGCCCACCCGGTATTTCCCCGGCGCAAAGGTCAAAAACAGCCTGCTGGCCGACGGCTGCGTCATTGAAGGCACCGTCGAAAACTGCGTGCTGTTCCGCGGCGTCAGGATCGCCAAGGGCGCCGTTGTCCGCAATTCCATCATCATGCAGGACGGCGTTGTCTCCGAAGGCGCCGAGCTGGACAACTGCATCCTGGACAAGCAGACCCTGGTGCGGCCCAACTCCCGCCTGATCGCCCCCAGGTCCTACCCCATCGTCATCGCCAAGCAGATGACCGTCTGATCTCTTTTCCCTTTCCGGGGGTTTCCGCGGCAGCGCGGAAGCCCCCGTTTTTATATCCGCCGCTCCCGGGGCCTCCGCGGCCCCGGACCCCGCGGCAGGGGTTTTCACCCCTGCACCCCGTATCGGCGATGAAACCGGCGGCATACATCGGGCTGTATCCGCCTGTCCGGGACCCAGGCACGGAGGCAAACGGCCGCGCCGTCCCTTCGTCACTGCTTTTCTTTGGACTGTTCTTCAAAGAAACGGTAAACGTCCCCGCATTCGAAAGTGATATACAGGTCATATTCATCGGGCGGAACGCCGTACCAGGCCCAGGTGTTAAAGACCAGCTCGGCCGTATTCCCGTTTTCGTCCGTATAAACGATATCCAGATCGATCAATTCGGATTCCACGCGCACGCCTTTTCCAAACCGTTCATCCAGCCGCTTCATCAGCCGTTCCGCTTTTTCCGCGCCGGGTTCGGCGAAAACAATGACCCCGCCGCACAAATACATTTTCCCGGGGTCCTCTTCCTCCTGATCCGGAGAATAGGGATACTGAATATAGTCAACCAGAAGATGATCGGCCTTCTCGCACCAGATCTCCCAATTCAGGGGAACGATCTCCTCGGATTCCCAGAAAAACGGCATTCTCCGGCGTTTTCCCATGATATTGACGCGGTTTCCCCTCGCACTGTCGCTGTACGCGGTATATCCCCACATGGGCAGCCAGTAGTCAAAGCTGTTTTCGCCGTATTCCTTCTTTATAATTCTTTCAACATCATCAAACGGCGTCAGGTATTCGATGTCCAGGAACCGGATCACGTCCCCCGCGCCGTCATGTTCACGTACGAATGCGCATGTTTCCGCAGAAGCGGAAACAGAAAACAAACATATAAGGATTGCGAAAATGACAAATACAGGTCTTCTCATCATATTCCCCTCCCAATCGTAAAAAAGCTGATAATGAAGATGCGGTTTTCAAAATCAGTCATGTTTCCCGAATTCGAGAGATCCCTGATATATTGTATTTCAGTGCATGCCGTATGATCTGTCCGCGATATCCGTCGTGCAGCGCCATGATCCGGTAACCCCGGCATGGCCTTCCCGTTCTTCAATCCACCCGCGGGTTATGTCCGCCCGGGAGCGGCTGCCGGCGTCAAAAGATCGTGGGTCCAGGGAGGTCACCTCCCTGTTTCGGGGGTTTGGGGGCTGAAGAAGCACCCAGGCGCTCCGTCCCCTCGCCCGCGGGCTTCCCGAAATCCCCCGAACCTTAAACCTCACGTAACTGTTCAGTCGTGTGTGAAAGAGAACAAACGTATGGCAGCAGCGGGGAGGTATCGGAGGGATCTCCCTCCGATTATGATCCGTTTCAGCGGCATGTAACGGCCTATCGGGTACACGGTC